>JAIRYX010000016.1 GCA_031267635.1 Planctomycetaceae bacterium | reverse complement strand
TACCGGCTTTTTTATGTACGTCTGCTTTCGCTGTATCGTCTGGCAAAACGTTACCAAAAGGATCAACGTCTTTCGGTTGGTCGTGCGGCAAAGGTGGAAGAGTTGCAAAAAAAGGTTTTGCAACTTTGCAAACGCTACATGGAAGAAATCGTTACTGAATCACAAGCCGAGAAAAACGGTTGGGACAAATCTTGTGTGACTTCGGAACCGGAAGCGAAAATGATTCGGTTACAAAAAGAGTTGGTTGAAAAGCTGGATTGCTTGTTTGTGTTTGTGGAACATCCTGAAGTCGAAAGCACCAACAATCAAAGCGAACGTGATTTACGCCGTGAAGCACTTGCACGAAAAACATGCCGCACCAGCCGATCCCAACGCGGTGCCGAACGTCGCGGAATTATTATTTCGGTATTAGGAACGATGAAACGCCGGTTAAAAGAATTTTCGCTCAAAAATAGTGTGGACTATGTCAAAGAATCCTATCAAAAAGGCGTTTCGATTTTCGAAATTCTAAAACCGCCCGATCTCAAATCGCCGCATTCTCAATAAATAAAACTAAAATTATCTGTTGTAATTATTGCTGTCCTCTTCATAAACCATTTTGTTATGGTAAATAAAAGTGTGATACACTTAGTGACTCAACTAATTCAAATTGATTCAAATATTGTATCAATGAATTATTGAAACTCTTTATGATTCACGTTAAATGTTAAATGTTAAACGTTTAACGTGAAGTTCGGACACGGACTTACATGACTGCCAACAACAAAACGGACTCGGAATTAGCGTTCCGATGCTGGCGGAATCTCACCTTAACTCATGAACAATCTTGTGCCAAAAAAATTACTATTACGTTACGCTCACAAATAAACCCCTTGATCATGAAACATAATACAAAAAATATTCATATCAAAATATCTTAACGTAATAAAATTCGAAAATTAAAATAGACAGGTACAAACGGCGAAGTATTTCGGACGTATATTGGTAATGATAATAGAACTTATAAACAACAACAAAGTAAACGAAATTGTGATAAATGGGGCAGATCAATTGAATTGAGTGAGGGTATTGGATGTGATGAAATTGATGCGATGGCAGATCGTGATCTAGCCGTATTCCCATTAGTGTACGGAACGAATAAACCGCTAGGTTTTTCCAACAGCACAACGAATTATTACGGACATCTTATTTATCCTAACGGTAAGCTTATTTACGGAGTCCGTGATGCGACAACGAATCTTGCTAAACTTGTTCAAATGTTTCAATTTCGTAAGTGTGATTATTTATCGCCGTATAATATGGGTGTTGCTTGCGGCAATGTTACCGTATTGGATTTTGATGATTTCTGGAGCGATAATACACAGCAGTATGTAAAAGAGATTCGTAGAATTATTGGAACGTTTGACGAAGCGGCGGTTGTGTTGACGCCGGGCGGCAATGTTGAATTAGGCGGTCATGGTCCGGGTGTCCATCTTTTTGTTAAAAAATACGAAAACATAAAATCCGGTACAATTATTCATGGTGCATTAGATTGTAAAAATGATGCCCATTCTTACGTTTGCGGAGCCGGAAGTGTTCGACCAAACGGTGTGTACGAATGGTTGAGTCAAAAATGGATTAAGCAACACGGTCAAGAAGAATACGAAAAAATTCTTGAATTATTACCGGTGAAAAACATTATTTTGTTTGAAGATTTTGTTTCGGTAAAAAACCTTGCGTCTTTGTCGGAGATACAGAAAAAGGGTTTGGAATTTTTTCGATCTCGTTATTTTACGGGTAATTATGAACAAGACAAAGACATACTCCAACGTATTGTTGTATCACCGAGTGAAGTACCGGGTGCATCGAATTGTTGTTTAAAAAGCGGTTTAGAAGATGCTTTATGGCAACAATTAAAAAACAGAAGCAAACCGAATTGGTGTTTGGAAAGTTGTTTAGAGGGCGACGTAGAACAGCAACGAAAAAGAATAAACGATTCCCAAGGGGTTTATCGATATGTTACGCACAACGAACTACTCGGTAACATAAAAGAGGACAAGGCGACACAAATGACAACCGTAACTGATACCAACGATCACCAAACCTCGCAACAAAAATCAAATTTAGCACACAAATCGACATCGGCACAAAAACGAACACCGCCTGAATTGCAGCAATCAATTGGGGATATTGTCGAAAATTCTGTATCAGATATTTCTGAATCCGACATTTTTGAACCGAATATTTCTGAATCGCCAAAGATAATTGAAAAAGCCGTTCAAGAACTTTTTACGGTTAGCGGTCATGCGAGTTATGAGGAACCGCAAAAAATCTGGTTGGACTCAAGTGTTGACCGATTAAAAATCCATCCGGGTTGGAGGCAATTTTATATGACGTTGGAGCAGGCTCAAGAACCTGATGCGGACAAAACTTATTTGTTATGGATGACAAGAGTCGGCAAAATTCCAGTCGGATACCGCAATCAATTTTTGACATCAGTTGCCGGAATACTTTGTCGTGAAAATGAAAAATTGCTACAATTTAGAATTTTCCTAAATACGATGTTATTGTGCAATTCAAAATTAACAGTACCTCTTTCTAACAAGGAGGTGAAAAAAATCAGCAAATCAATTTATGACCGATCACTGACCAAGAGAGGCGGCAACCCCGATGTTGTTTTTGAACAAAAACTGAAAGACAAACATAATGCTCACCAAGAAAAAACATTCGACAGCACGAATACGAAACAACAAAAATTCAAAGACTGGGTTCAGCAAAACATAAAAGACCAACACAAAAAAGAATTGTATTTTAAAGTTCTCTTAATTGTTTCGATGGGCGAATGGAATCTCAACGCCGACGAAAACGAACATTTTGATTTAACCGAATTCAAACGAACCGTCAACGGCAGTGCATCACTCAATCACACGGATGGACAAACTATTCTTGCCGCACTTCATGTTTTGATTAAAAATGGTTTTTTCGGTATTTCTACTGCTAAATTCAAATCTAAAAGAAAAAAGACACGTTATGCCGACAACTCTATTCACGTCCACAGTGTCATTGACGGGATAACCTTTACCTACGATCCCGACAATGCGTTACAAAAACTAAATAATGTATCAAAAAACACTGTGGTTACAGACTCCTTTAACCCTTTTGGTTTGGTTGGTTGCTGGTTTGGTTTTAATGGTTTTTTAAAAGTGGTAAATGCTGCTATAAACACGGATACGGATACTGTTAATAATAGTAATAACAATAACAATAGAGAGAGCAAAGACGGTGAAAGGTTTAGACAACCATTACGAATAAGACGAGGGTATTTTTGTGAAAGGGGTATTCGTTCTTTTATACTGTATTTAGAACATCGGTTTGGTTGTGATTTTATAAAGGAGTTTCGATTACTGTTGGGTATTTTTAAGAAACAGGAAGGAGAGTGTGATAAATTGGTTTCTCATAGTGTTGTGTAGATTTTAGTGAATTTCTTTAGTAAATTGTTTTAGTGAATTGTTTTTGCGTAATATCTTTGGTTCTTAATTCTTTGAACTGATTGATGTCTTTTAGATAGTTAATAATATCTTTGGTTATTAAATTTTGTTTCGGTCTTTTGTGGTTACTTTTATGTCTATCGAAAAAGTTTTTTGTGAATAGAGCCGAATATTTTTTTTTTGAATTGCTTATATTTTGTGATATAATATAGTGCAAGATTTTTAATATCCAAGTTTTTTAAGACCGGACTAATAACTCTTTGTTCTTAAAGTCCCAATTGTTCTTAATCAAAATAAAACAATTTTAGTTTGAATTGTTTTTAGAGGTGATATTACTATGTGGTAATGTTGTTGAAAATTTTTTTTGTTATGAAATTAATTAAAAATAGGAATATACAGAATGAGTGTATTGACTACGTGTGTATCGGAGACATATATTCCTGAGATGTCTTGGATGAATGCGGTGATGACGAATTCGTTGACGGAAACAGAGATAGAGACGGAAACTGTAACAGAGACGGAGCCGATGCCGATGGTGTTACGTCCGTATCAAAAAGAAGCGGTTGATAAGACGTTTGAATGTATTAAGAATGATTCGGCGCAAGGTTATTGTATTTCGGCTCCATGTGCTTCGGGAAAGTCGCTGATGATCGCGGAGATGGCACGGCGTGTTGTGAACGGTGAAGAATTGGTTGGTTTGTCGGGGCGTGTGCTGGTTGTTTCGCATGTGCAGGAAATTGTGCAACAGGATTACGAACATTTGAATCAATTACTTTCGGGACGTGTTGGAATTTTTTCGGCTGGACTGAAACGCCGTGATGTTTCGGAAAATGTTATTGTTGCGGGAATCCAATCGGTGTTCCGTTCAACACGGATTGGTCGGTTTGATATGTTGGTGATTGATGAATGTCATTTAATTCCTCCGCATGAAACATCAATGTACCGGAGGTTGATACAGAATTTACGTACAAATAATCCCAATTTAATGCTGGTTGGTCTAACGGCGACTCCATTTAGAACGGACGGCGG
>JAIRYX010000480.1 GCA_031267635.1 Planctomycetaceae bacterium | reverse complement strand
GAAGTGGAGTCCTGCCGTCGTTATCCGGCGTCTTGACGTCCGCGCCTTGCTCAATGAGAAATTTCAACACGTCAACATTGGAATTCTTTGCCGCCGCAAAATGAAGTGAAGTTCTGCCGTCTTTATCCGGCGTCTTGATGTCAGCGCCTTGCGCAACCAAATCCCTAACTCCCTTTAAATCGCCCTTGCTTGCCGCATCAAATATATCATCTATATCATCTGATTTTTGACCGCAACCAGTCAACAATAAAACGGACACAAACGAAATGGTTAAAAGCGTAATGAAAATTGTTTTTTGCATTTTAAGTTTTTCTTGTTTTAAGGTTTTCATGTTAGGAACAAACAAAAACGTTTTTGTTTGTTCCGGTTATACTAAAGCTGCTTTAGTTCACCACAAAGGCGAATAAGTCGCATAAAATGATTTTTTATTCCTTTGTGCGACTTCCTCGCCTTTGTGGTTTTAAAAATATTCCCTTTCGTTCTTTTCGTGTGTTTCGTGGTAAAATTTTATGTGAACGGTTACAATAATTTTTTACCGCGAAATAACACGAAGCTATTTTTCGCAACCTTTCGCGTTTTTTCGCGTGGTTCGCGTTTGAAAGTTCGCTTTAGGAACGGTTACAATATTTTTTATTTCATTTCCTCTCCCGATTTCCCGCCCGCGTCACGGAGAACTTTTTGGATTGCTTCTGATTCGGCGACATCAAGCGGCGTTTGACCCTTCTTATTTTTTACATTGACGTCAGCATCTTTTTCAACCAAATATTTCACGACTGCTAAATTACCAGACCTAGCCGCCTCAAAAAGTGGCGTTTCGCCGTTGTATCTGCGATTAACGTTGGCGCCTTTCGCAATAAGATATTTAACGACCTCTAAATTACCATTCTCAACCGCTCCCATGAGCGGTTGTCCCCAATCAGTGACATCAGCGCCGTTCTCTACAAGCTTTTTAACGATCTTTAAATTACCGGACCTAGTAGCATCATAAAGATTTTTTGATTCGCAACCGGTCAAAAATAAAACGGACACAAACGATACGGTTACAAGTGTTGTGAAAATAGTTTTTTTCATTGTAAGTTTTCTTCAATTTTAAGTTTTCATGTTATGGACAAACAAAACTTCTTTGCTTGTCCGGTGAATCATTTTTCAACGCGAAATAACACGAAGCTATTTTTCGTAACCTTTCGCATTTTTTCGCGTTTGAAAGTTCGCTTTAGGAACGGTTACAAAGAGCTGATTTCCATCATGCAACCGTAACAAAATGGAAATATTCCAGTAGAATTTATTGAGAAAATAAGAAAGACGGTACAAGAATATTTAACGTACCTGTTCAAGAAACTGAAGAAGGGACGCCACGCCACATCCAATGAACGAGCTTTCCCTTACATACCAAGATAAGCGTTTCGTATCAATATAAAATCGTATCGAAACAATACGCCGTCTCCTACTCAAATCCTGTAGAATACGCCGCATGGAAAGCTCGCAAGCTATCCTACGCGACGCCCCCAGTAGGGGACATTACTTTAGGATAGCAAAATCAATCGTTTTCACCTGAAATATTCAGTTGGTATGTGAAAACAATACCCATAATTTATGGATTGGATGTGATTATACTTGCGAATCTAATTGTTTATTGTCAAAAATTTACTGAATAATAAATTTTGGGTTACTTCTTGTAATGTGTTGAATTTATAACATTCATTTGGTATTCTATTCTGATTCGTAATTGTTGCAAGTAGGAGATGAAAAAATTTCCTATTCGCAAGATTATACATAAAGAATGGAAACAATTACCGCGCAATGGACTAGTTTTTTGGAAACATTGTCCATATTTGTTTATTTTAACATAAGAAATAACGGTAGCAAGGAAAATTTTTCCGTTTATTTCACATTTTGGGGGGAGGTATTGATTTATAAAATTCCCTTAGTAGCCCCAATTGTACTCCCAATATGCGCCCTTAATTCCCTTATTTTTCGTTTAATTGTTTTGGTAACAATCCTTGATCTAAAAAATAAGGGCATAAGAGCGAGTTTGGAGGGTCTTTGTTGGCTAATAAGGGAAACTTGATCAATAAGAGCGGCAATAGTAAAATCTTTCGGATAACCAAGCAATGGAGACCATCGTCATTAAGAGCGTTACCCAGTGCGAATTTATTTGGTTTGAGCGACTGAATCGTTACGTTCAGTATTTACCGCCGATTTGCAATCCGATGTGTAGAAACTTTGGGCGTGTTTTCCGATTTGTCATTTTTTTGTGCGGCGGGGACGGTCATGTTTCCGGAAGGCGGTAACGCGCTGACGTAAAACGCATACCACGTTCCTCCGGCAAGCACAATTAGTAAAAAAAGAAATTTTACCCATGCCGAAAGCGTTCCACCTTGCGGCGCAACGCTTTCGCCTTCGTGGTTGGAAACTTCGGCATCCTTTGCGTTATGATGTTTTCTGTTGTTAGAATTAAAATCTTGTTCTTGCGAACGAGATTGAAACACATTCCAAAAATGCGGCTTATGCGGCGTTTCTTCGCCGCGTTTCTCTTTTCCGAATTTTTTAGAACGTTCATAACTTGTTTCCGCGTTATGATACCGCCATCGGTTAGAACGTACCGATGGTTTGGGGCGATGCGCCACCGCACGAATGATGGAACTTGTCGGAAGTTTTTTGCGTTTGCTTTCTCTTATGCCAATGGAACGAGCAAATGTTGCTGCTTTGCGCGACGGATGCGATTTGGAAGAACCCCGCAGCTTTTGATAATGACGTGACGGAACTTTTTCGCAATCCTCGTCGTCCTCGTCATTATCTTCCTCGTCCTCATCTTCTTCATCCCAATCTTCTTCGGATTCGCTGTCGCTGTAATCGTCCTCGTCGTATGCGTCATCGTCCAACTCATCGTAGGATTCGTCGTAATCGTCAAGCCGAGCCGATTGTTTCCGCATTTTCCGCGACATAATGAAACACCCAAGAATAATAAAAACACAATATTCCTATCGGCAAATGCGGAAAACGGCATTACTTCGGCTTGTGTTTCTTTTGATATTCTTCGCTGGCACGTTTCAGAATGCGCCGTTCATTCCATGTAAGACTATCTTGACCTTTTTCCGAAATTTTCCGAAGAATCGCGTCCACCTGTTCGGTACGTTCCGTGTCATCTTTATCGCTATCGTTGTAACTATCAATATAATCCTTTGGATGAAAGAATTTTCGTTTTCTTGCACGTTCTTTCCAATACGCCGATGTGAAAAAATAAGGAATACTGCAAAAACGCCATTTTTGCCAAGCGTACAACGCTCCGAAAGCGGTTCCGGCAAGGTGCGCTGCGTAAGCAATATTTCTTTCGCCGCTGTAACCTAGAACTCCAAATAGATCTAATCCGATATAAAAAGCCCCCATGAGCCACATTGGCATTTCGATAATTCCAAAAACGTAAACCAACATTCGCGGATAATTCCAAATCACCAACATCACCACTCCGCTGATCGCTCCCGACGCGCCGAGCATGGACGCTGATTTTTCCAAATTCAAAATTCCCCACGCCAAGCTCGCAAGGATTGCAGTAACAAGGTAAAAGCACAAAAATTCTGTCGGTCCGTAACGCCGTTCCACAAGCGGTCCGAAGAAAAAGAGCGCAAACATATTAAAAAAGATGTGCTGAAAATTCGCGTGCGCAAACGCGCATGTAATCAGTCGCCACCATTCTGCGGGGTGATAAAGCGTTGAGCTGCTCATCATTAAAAGATTATTGATCACGTTGTCGCCGCGAATAAAATTCGCCGCAAAGATCATGATATTGACGACGATAATCGCAAAAACCCACGATTGCTGTGTTTGAATATGATAATATTCTCGGCGGGACGAGTCGCCCCGATAATAATCACGGTCATAAAATCCCATAATTTGCTCCAGTAATCAAAAATTCGTCAATTCAAATCAGATTAAAGTCATTTTAGCATGCGAAAGAGAATTGACAAGATAAAAGATAGGAGAAGAAAATTTCCTATTTATTTCACATTTTAGGGAGAGCTTGATTTATAAAATCCTGTAGCGATTCAGTTGCCCTAGTGTTCTATGTTTATGCGTTTTCAAATATTGTCCCTCAAAAACGAAATAATCCGGAATTTTCTAAACCTCAAAAAGTTTTGAGAAACGGTCTTCAACAAACCTACGTCTAGGAAAAAATAAATTTTCCGATATAATTTTTGTGTTTTTGATATTTCCCAAACACTTAACAAATGAAGAGAAAAATACAGGACAACAATATGGCATTATCCATGACAGAGCAGGAAAAAAGAGCGATTGACACGATCCGCGCGTTATCAATGGACGCGGTGCAGGCGGCGAACAGCGGGCATCCGGGAACGCCAATGGCACTTGCTCCTATTGGCTATTTGCTTTTTAATGAGCAGATGGCTTACGATCCAACGCATCCGCGATGGTTGGGACGTGACAGATTCGTTCTTTCAGCGGGGCACGCATCAATGTTGGTTTACTCGTTGCTGCATCTTTCCGGCGTGAAAAAACTCGGCGAGGACTGCGAACCGACCGATCAGCCGGCGGTAACGCTCGACGATATTAAAAATTTCCGACAGCTTGGCAGTCCTTGTGCCGGACACCCGGAATATGGTCATGTTTCCGGCGTCGAATTGACGACGGGACCGCTCGGTCAAGGCGTTGCGACAAGCGTCGGCATAGCGATTGCGGAAAAATGGTTTGCCGGAAGATACAACAAGTCCGGTTTCGATCTCTTTCATAACAACGTCTATGCGGTTTGCGGCGACGGCGATATGATGGAAGGAATCGCATCCGAAGCGGCGTCTATTGCCGGGCATTTGAAACTGTCGAATCTTTGCTGGCTTTACGACGACAACGGTATCACCATTGAAGGAGACACGTCGCTTGCGTTTACTGAAGATGTGCAGAAACGTTTTGAAGCGTATGGTTGGCAGGTGTTGCGAGTGGACGACGTGAACGACATTCCCGCGTTACGAAAAGCGTTGAAAACATTTGACAACACGACCGACCGTCCGACGCTAATTATCGTTAAAAGCGTCATTGCTTACGGTTCGCCGAAACTTGCCGGTTCGCACAAAGCGCATGGCGCGCCGCTTGGCGACGAAGAAATCAAAGCGGCGAAAGTTGCTTACGGCATGAATCCCGACGAAAAATTCGCCGTGTCCGCCGACGTTTATAAAACGTTTGAAAACGGCGTTTATCAAAACGGCGTTCAGGCGTTTGCCGAATGGAAAGCGTTGTTTGAAAAATATCGCGCGGCATATCCGGAACTCGGTGCGGAACTTTTGGCGATCTGCAAAGAGAAACTGCCGGATGGTTGGGACAAAGGAATCGAAACATTTCCTGCCGACTCCAAAGGAATTGCGAGCCGCGTTTCATCGGGAAAAACGCTGAATCAAATTGCAGAGCATTTTGCTTGGTTTGTAGGCGGTTCCGCCGACCTCGCGCCGTCGAACAACACGGAGTTGAAATTTCCCGGCGCCGGAGATTTCAGCGAGAAAAATCCCGCCGGACGCAATTTTCATTTCGGAATCCGCGAACATGGCATGGCGGCGATTGCAAACGGTTTGTCGTTGTCGGGGCTGCGGAGTTTCTGCGCGACGTTTTTTGTTTTTGCCGATTATCTTCGTCCGGCGATTCGTTTAAGCGCGTTGATGAAGACGCCGGTGTTATACATCTTTACGCATGATTCCATTGGCGTCGGCGAAGACGGACCAACGCATCAACCGATAGAACATCTTGCGTCGTTGCGAGCGATTCCGAATTTGAATGTGTTTCGTCCGGCGGACGCGAATGAAGTGATTGAAGCGTACAAAGCCGCGATTTTAGATAAAAAAACGCCTTCCGTGATGGTGTTGACCCGTCAAAATTTGCCGACTCTTGACCGCACGGTTTACGCTCCGGTAAGCGGCGTCGCCAAAGGAGCGTATGTTCTTGTTGACGCGGTGGACGACAAAGGTAATACGGTCAAACCGGAATTGATTCTTATCGGCACGGGAAGCGAAGTTTCGCTTTGTCTCGAAGCGCACGACGTTCTGATTGCGCAGGCGGTACGTTGCCGCGTTGTCAGTATGCCGTGTTGGGAATTGTTTGAGCGGCAAACGGCGGAATATAAGGAATCGGTGTTGCCGCCTGACATAACAGCGCGTGTCGCGGTGGAAATGGCGAGCGAACAGGGCTGGCACAAATACATCGGTAGCGGCGGCGCGTTTGTCGGCATGAGCGGTTTCGGCGCATCCGGTCCCGCGAACAAATTATTCCAATATTTCGGTTTCACCGCCGACCATGTGGCGGAAATCGCAAAAGACGTGCTGGATAAGAAAAGGTAAAAATTAAGGGACATAAGGAACAAATACGTAAGGCAAAAGATTTTTCCTGATTATTTCGTTTTTGGAGGACAATATCTGAAAACTCGCAATTATTCAATTGCCCAACCCAAATACATCCGCACGGCAACTGGGTAACTCCAGTCAATTTTACTGGAACATATTCCTATTGCCGCCCTTATTCATAAAATCCCATTAGTAACCCGAATTGCACCACCAATATGCGCCCTTATTCCCTTATTTTTCGTTCCATTTGGTTTGATAACAATCCATGATCTAAAACATAAGGGCGCGATTGGGGGGCTATGTCGGCGACTAAGGGAAACTTGATAAATAAGAGCTGCAATAGTAAAATCTTTCGGATAACTATTCCGACGCCCAGTGCGGATTTATTTGGTTGGAACGGCTGAATAGTCACGATATATTCCTTACACTTTAAAATTCGGTTTTCATTCTCAAAGGGACATTAGAGACAAAAGGGACTGTGGGGACGTGATGAACGATATACATTGCTTAAAACCGAAATTTCAAGTGGGATGAGTATAGCTCATGCATGCGTAACATGAGTTATAAATTAGTCCCTCCCCAAAATGTGAAATAAGCAAAAATTTTCATCAAGGGCAAAAGATTTCTTGCCCCTTCCCAAGAATCTCGCTCTGTCCCTAAAATCCCTTGTGTCACTTGGAAGCCAAAGAGAAAAATTTTCAGCATCCTTTTATATTGCTATTTTTCTGGTAAGATTAAGTTGTGGTTTGAATAAAATTCACACAAAATAGTCTCAAAAGTTTCACAATTTCAAAAATTAAAAGGACGATAACATTATGTCAGTCTTGGTTCAAAAACCCGCTCCCGATTTCAAAGCGCAAGCTGTTATGCCGAACGGCACGTTTAAAGAAATTTCGATTTCCGAATACACAAAAGCCGGAAAGTATGTCGTGCTATTTTTCTATCCAATGGACTTCACCTTTGTTTGCCCGACAGAAATTATCGCATTCTCGGAAGCTGCGTCTGAATTTGAAAAGCTGAACGTTCAACTGCTTGGATGTTCAGTGGATAGTGAGTTTACGCATCTTGCATGGATTAACACATCTCGCAAAGATGGCGGTCTCGGTGAACTAAAGTATCCATTGGTTTCCGACATAACCAAAAAGATTTCAGAAAGCTACGACGTTTTGATTCCAGACGCCGGAGTTGCTCTTCGTGGTCTTTTTCTCATTGATAAAAGCGGAATCGTAAGACACCAGATTGTCAATGATCTCCCGCTTGGGCGCAACGTGGACGAAGCGTTGCGATTGGTGAAAGCGTTGCAGTTTGTGGAAAAGTACGGTGAAGTTTGTCCCGCCAATTGGCAAGAAGGAAAATCCGGCATGAAAGCTGATCCTCAAGGAAGTAAAACATTCTTTGCAGCCACCTATAAATAACTCATGTTACGCATGAGCGGTTAACATTCAGGAAACGTAACTATTCAGTCGATCAAACCAAATAAATCCGTATAGGACAACGGAATAGTTACCGTCAATTTTACCGGAACATATTATTATTGCCGCCCTTAATTTATCAACTTTTTTCTTTTTTCCCCTAGTAGCCCGAATCTCGCTAACATGCGACCTTATTCCCTTATTTTTCGTTCCATTTAGTTTGGTAACAATCCATGATCTAAAACATAAGGGCGCGTTTGAGGGGCTATGTCGGCGACTAAGGGAAACTTGATAAATAAGGGCTGCAATAGTAAAATCCTTCGGATAACTATTCAGACGCCCAGTGCGGATTTATTGGGTTGGAGCGGCTGAACAGTTACGATAGCTCATGCGTAACATGAGTAAATAACAAAACTTGAGCGATTCGAGATAATCAAGCCATCACGTCAAGCAACGTTCACATTAAACGTTTCTTGACGTTTTTTTTATTTCGTCTCTACTTCTCACACATTGCGTTTCTACGTTTTGCTCTCTGCGATTCCCTGCCGATACCGCTGCATTTGCGATTGATACAATTGCTCAAAAGAGCTTTGTTCAATCGACTCGCGAACACGCGACATGAGACGTTGATAATAAGTGATGTTGTGGATGGTGAGAAGAATCGGACCGAGCATCTCTCGCGACATAAACAAATGTCGGATGTAACCGCGGCTTCGTTGGCACGCGGGACAAGAGCATGATTCCTCCAACGGGCGCGGATCACGTTCGTATTTTGCGTTTCGTAATCGAAGCGGTCCGTCATCGGTAAACGCCATTGCGTTTCGTCCGTTTCGCGTCGGCATGACGCAATCGAATAAATCAACGCCTCGTTTGATTCCTTCGAGTAAATCTTCCGGTCGCCCAACGCCCATCAGATAACGCGGCTTATCAACCGGCATCACCGACATGACCGTTTCAATTATCTCGTACATTTGTTCCGGCGGCTCGCCGACGCTTAATCCGCCTATTGCATAACCGGGAAAATTCAGTTCCGCCAGAGCTTCGGCACACTCGCATCGCAAATCCGGCTCGAGTCCGCCTTGGACAATCGCAAATTGTCTTTGCGTTTCCAAAGTCGCGGCATCGCGGCAGCGTTTCGCCCAGCGAATCGTGCGCTGCATCGCTTCGGCAATTGTGCTCCGATCATTTGGTAGCGCGACAAGATGATCCAAGACCATTGCAATATCACTGCCGAGCACCTCCTGAATTTCAATCGCGCGTTCCGGCGTCAATTCAATCCGTCGCCCGTCAATGTGCGATTGAAAAAGAACGCCTTGTTCGTCGATTTTGCGGATATTCGCTAAGCTGAATATCTGAAAACCGCCGCTGTCGGTGAGAATCGGTTTATCCCAACCGGAAAAAACATGCAATCCCCCCAATGCCTGCACCACTCGCTCGCCGGGACGCAACGAAAGATGATAAGTGTTGCCGAGAATCATTTGACTTCCGGTCTCGCGGAGCAATCCCGTCTCAACACCTTTGACCGTTCCAAGCGTTCCGACCGGCATGAATGTTGGCAATTCCACGATTCCATGCGCCGTCCGCAAACGGCTACGCCGCGCCGATGTTTTTTCGTCTTGTTTCAGAAGCGTAAACATGTTATTGATCTACTCCTTCCTCTTGAAAATTCGGTTGCTATTAAAAAGAGAGCTAAGGACAAGAGGGGCTTTGAAAACATGGTGAACGAGGAACATCCCTCTTAAAAACCAAAAAAATTTCAAATAGAGAGGAGTATAACAGATTTGCCCCTCAAAACAAGCTATAAGTTTTGGGGACGGAAAGAGACTCTTGAAGAAAGAGCTTCTGAAAGAACGTTTCAAAAATCCTGATTATTTCGTTTTTGAGAGACAATATTTAAAAACGCAATAGTACAAAGTCACGCAATTTCACTTGCCATTTTTCAACGTAAAATACCTATAAATTTGACATTTTTCATATCAAGGGAAATTGAGGAACTTCGTAATAGAAAACTATGGCGTCACTTTCCCAAGCCAAATAAAACCACACTGGACAACTACATCGTTGCCCGAAAGACTTTATCATTGCAATTACCCGCGAACGGCTTTACCGTTGCCGCCCTTATTTATCAAGTTTCCCTTAGTAGCCAACAAAGTCCTCAAACGCGCCCTTAATGCCCTGAGTTTTAGAGGATGAATTGTTATCAAAATTAAATGAAAAAGCAAGGGCGCATAGTTGTGTAATTGGGGCTACCAAGGGAAACTTGGTAAACAAGGGCTGAAATAATGATATTTTTGGTAAAATTGACTGTAGTTACCCACAGGTGGCGTGCAGATTTATTTGGGTTGGACAACTGCATAGTTACGAAAAATCTTAAAATGGAGCATTCAAAACCGTTTCACTAAAATTTCGTCAAGAATCGGAAATTTTGTCACGACTCCTCTTGACCTAACCGATGATAATGTTAAACTTAATATCATACTAATTCTATATGTTTTTAGTGCAATCGTGAATTTCAACATTTAAAGGAGTTTCAAAATGACAACTTACCAAAAATTTACTGATTTAATCGGCAACACGCCGTTGCTTGAACTGGTCAATTACCAGAACGCAAACAATTTGCACGCCACGATATTGGCCAAATTGGAATATTTCAATCCTGCTGGAAGCGTTAAGGACCGTATTGCGAAAGCGATGATTGACGACGCGGAAGCTAAAGGAGTTTTGAAAAAAGATTCGGTCATCATTGAGCCGACGAGCGGAAATACCGGAATCGGTCTTGCTGCCGTTGCCGCGTCGCGCGGGTACAAAGTGATTCTGACGATGCCGGAAACGATGAGCGTTGAACGCCGGAATTTGCTCAAGGCGTATGGTGCGGAACTCGTTCTGACAGAAGGAGTTAAGGGAATGAAAGGCGCGATTGCCAAAGCGGAGGAATTGCATCAGAACACACCCGGCAGCTTTATTCCCGGGCAATTTGTCAATCCGGCAAACCCCGAAATTCACCGTAAAACAACCGGTCCGGAAATTTGGAACGACGCCGACGGCAAAGTTGATATTTTCGTTTCGGGTATCGGAACCGGCGGAACGATCACCGGAGCAGGTGAGTACCTGAAGTCGAAAAATCCGCTCATTAAAATTGTCGCGGTGGAACCCGCATCGTCGCCGGTTCTTTCCAAAGGGACGCCGGGAGCACACAAAATTCAGGGAATCGGCGCCGGATTTGTGCCTGATGTCCTCAACACGTCTATTTACGATGAAATTATTCCCGTCGAAAACGATGACGCTTTTGCGTCGGGAAAAAATGTCGCTTTAGTCGAAGGCATTTTGGTCGGTATTTCGTCCGGCGCAGCACTCTGGGCAGCGACTCAAGTTGCCAAGCGATCGGAAAATCAAGGAAAAACCATCGTCGCCATTTTCCCCGACACCGGAGAACGTTACCTTTCCACCGCATTGTTCGG
Organism: Planctomycetaceae bacterium; assembly: GCA_031267635.1. Taxonomy (GTDB): domain Bacteria; phylum Planctomycetota; class Planctomycetia; order Pirellulales; family Thermoguttaceae; genus WRMR01. The sequence goes on along the minus strand of JAIRYX010000480.1, from coordinate 4,485 downwards.
CACTTGATAATAATAGAAGACAAATTCCCAAGATTATTTTTCTACCATAAAGAACACAAAGTTTCACGAAAGAAAAAATTAACCTGTTTATTTTATCGGTTATGTTTTATGTGTTCTTCACGCTTCTTTGTGCTCTTCGTGGTGATGTGTGTTTGAGGGGATTCCGCGGCTATGATTTGGTGGTAAAATCATGACCTTGTCGAAGTGTCCTTGATTTTATTTTACTCAAAACGATAAACAGAATATCATTGATAGATTTTAAAAATTTGTCGATAAAATATTTTGTTTACAGTTTGAGCATTTTACAGAAACAACGCATCTCTTATGAATCGTCCGTTCACGCCGTTTGAAGAATACATGTTGCTGGACGACCGATCGGCGTATCCGATGGATTCGTTTCGGTTGTTGCGTTTTTCGGGGAAAATTGATACAACGCTTCTTGAAGCGTCAATCAATGCCGTCGCACGTTATCAACCCATGCTGCAAAGCGTCGCAAGAAAAACGACGGGACTTTTCGGACGCGCTCATTATCTTTGGGAAGAAGTGAAACAGCCGGTCTTTTTTCGGAGAATTTTAAAAGGAAACGAACAGCCGTTTCCGCCGCCGGAACGAATTAATTTGTTTCACGAACCGGGTTTCAAGGTTTATTTTGCCGAAGAAAACAATGGATGCGCGGTATTGTTGCAGTTTCATCACAGCGTTTCGGATGGTATCGGCGAAATGACGGTTGTCGCCGACATTCTGACCGATTACGCGGACCGCCTTGAAGGAAAAATTCCTACAGAAAATCCGCGGAATCTTGATTCGAATCTTCTTTCGCGTCGCGGAAAAAGCGGCTTGACGCTCGGTATTTATTTTCGTTATTATTTTGACATTGCCGTTACAACCCGACAACTTCTTTTCGGTAAACCGATTCCGCTTGATTCCAGTGAGCCGTCGATTCAAGCGGATTTTAACGCGATAAAGCCGGATTATCTTACGATGTGTTCAACGGAACTATCCTCGGAAGAAACGCGGCAATATCTTGCTCGCGCCAAAGCAAACGAGGTCACGGTCAACGATTTGATGTTGCGTGATTTGTTTCTAACAATTGGCGAATGGCAAAAACGTTGGTTGACGTCAACAGCAGTAAATTCCTTTGACACAGGACTGATTCGCGTTTCCGTGCCGATGAACTTGCGGACGGAACAACATCAACACATCCCCGCCGCGAACACGGTTACAATGATTTTTCTCGACCGCAAACAACGCGATTTTTCTGATCCGCAACGATTATTACAAAGCGTGCATCGTGAAATGAATTGGATAAAACGAACGCAGCAAAAACATGTTTTTTTACTTGGCTTGCGGCTTCGTCAATTTTTGCCGGGCGGTTTAGCTCAAGCGTTGAAATCGCCGAAATGCGGAGCAACGTGCGTGTTGTCAAATTTAGGACGTGTTTTCGAGCGGCTGACAATTCCGCAACGCAACGACGGAAAACTGATGATCGGCAATGCCGTTTTAGAAGAGATTGACGCGACGCCGCCGATTCGTCCCGGTACGCTGATTTCGATTTCAACGCTGACGTACGCCGGACGGATTCGCGTCATCCTCCGTTATGATTCGCAAAATATGACGGCGCAACAAGCGGAAGATTTTTTGCAAAAGTTGCGAAATAAAATGTAACAACAGATTCCAATTATTGTTGCTTTCCCGTAAAAATAGGTTGGTTGCTTGATGATGGTTCACGGGACGTCGCAGCAAATGACTCATGACGCTTGAGTTTCCGATTGTACGAATGAGGTTCCGTTTGGATTTTATTGCTTATTTCGTTTTTGGGGGACAATATTTGAAAACGCAATGGAACACTATGGCATCAGTTTCCCAAGCCAAATCAATCCGCCCTGGACAACTGCATTGTTACCCAGTTGCCGTGCGGATTGATTTAGGTTAGGCAACTGAATAGTTACAGTATTTTATAAATCAATCCCTCCTCAAAATGTGGAATAAGCAGAAATTTTCCAGTGTAAGAAAGTCTATCATTTTTATGCGTTTTCCTTTTCTCTTTTCCTTGTTATTGACACGGGTTCTTATTCTGATTTTGATATTCGTGCTTTGCGGCGGATGTCGGTGGCAGACGGATGATGTATCAGAAAATGCGCGAAGTCATTGGAAACAAATAAAATCTTATGACGCCGTGCCGGAAGGTTCCCTCGTTTCTCCGGAAAATGAGCCGTAGCGAATCGTTTCTACCGTGCCGAGCATCACGGAAATTTTGTTTGCGTTGGGTTTGAATGGTCGCGTGGTGGGCGTTTCACGGTTTTGCCGTTACCCGAAAGAAGTCCAAAAACTTCCCAATGTCGGCGGTTTGTTCGATCCGAATGATGAAGCGTTGCTGGAATTGCGTTCCGATGTAGCGATCCTTCTTTCCGAAGATGTTGAGCGGGAAGAAAGAATCAAAGCGTTCGGCATTTCTTGTCTTAAAGTGGATCATCGTTCTACCGAAGGGATCGTGGATTCTTTTGCGCGAATCGACAACCGATGCGGTACGGCGGCTGCCAAACGTGCCGCTGAATGGCAATACAATATTCGTGAACGTCTCGACGCAGTCGCTCAACGCACGGCGGTGTTTCCGAAACAATCGGTGTTGGTTACGTTGTACGACGAAAACAACGCGGCAATGCAAATCGCGATTATCGCCGCGTCGAATCCCTTTTGTCAACATGCAATCGAATTGGCGGGCGGTACAAACGCGGCAAAAAATATCAATGTCGCGTTTCCGACAGTTTCGCGCGAGGGGATTCTCGAAATCAATCCCGATATTGTTATTGGCGTTGCGTCGCAATCGGAGCCGCATGGAAACCATGAGAACGTCTCCAAATCCGAAGCGTTTGTTCGCGATTGGGAACAGTTCGCTCTCTTTGTTCCTGCGGTAAAAAATCATCGCGTCGTTTTGATTCACGAAGATTACGCCGTCATTCCCGGTCCGCGATTCATTTTATTTATCGAGCAACTTGCCGAGATTTTGCATCCGCTTGAAAAATCGCGTGAGGTGATAAATTTTTTGTAACACTTTCCTGTGAGGATACGTCGTTATTGTATCGTCATCGTTCCGACAAATTTAAAATTCACATTTGAGGCGAAAATATGCGTTTTTTCAAAACATTTTCCCGTTTAACGCTTCTCGCGGCAATTTGCGTAATTGCCGCTCAAAAAACTTGCGTTGTCGTTGCGGACGATTCGGTTCCGCCGGAACTCGACGCCTACATACAGTTGAAAGATGATTCGTATCAATGGGAAATCGTAGAAACACAGACGGATTCTCTTTCGCAAACATGGCTGATGGAATTGACTTCGCAAACATGGCACGAAATTACGTGGAAACATTATATGTTTCTCGTTAAGCCGGAAAAATTGGAGTTCGCCGATTGTGCCGTGCTTTACATCACCGGCAGCAAAACCGGACGCAAACCGAACGATAATGATCGGATGTTGGCAAATCTGTTGGCAGCACAAACGCGTTCTTTCGTGGCGGTTTTGTTTCAAGTGCCGAACCAGCCGCTTTTTGATGGTCTTTCGGAAGACGCTTTCATTGCCGAAACGCTCATTCGCGCCGTTGCCGACAAAGACGCGACGTGGCCTGCATTATTTCCGATGGCGAAAAGCGCAATTAAAGCGATGGACGCGATTCAAGAATTTGCGAAACAGGAATGCAAGCAAGACGTAACAAGATTTGTTGTCTCCGGCGCGTCGAAACGCGGTTGGACAACTTGGTTGACCGCCGCAACCGGCGACAAACGAGCGATTGCGATTGTTCCGATTGTCATCGACACGCTCAACATTCAACGTCAAATGCAGTATCAGGTTGAAACTTGGGGCGATTGGAGTCCGAGTATTCACGATTACACTGACCGAAATCTGTTCAATTTAGGGGCGGGCAATACGGACGATTTTCTGCAACGGCTTTGGAAAATGATTGACCCGTATTTTTACCGTAGCCGAATCACGATTCCCAAGCTACTTGTTCACGCGACCAACGATCCCTATTGGACAGTCGATGCGTCGCAAAATTATTGGAGCGGGCTTCTTGGACCGAAATATCTTTTAACTCTTTCCAATGTCGGACATGATCTTGGCAATAAGCAATTGAATGTATTGACGACGATTATTCCATTTATCAAAAACGCATTTCAAGGCGGCGAGTGGCCCGAGGTGCAATGGAAATTTTCAGAGCGCGACGCGAAATATATTGTAACGGTTGCTTCGGAACTTCCGGTCAAGTCGGCGAAAATTTGGACAGCAAAATCGAACACGAATGTCTTCCGCACCGCAAAATGGGATGCCACGCCGCTCCCGCTTTCCACAACCGGCTCAACAAATCCGATTGTCGCAGAAATTGAAAAGCCGTCTGAAGGACATATTGCGTTTTATGTAGAAATCGTTTCGGAATTTGAGGAAAAACCGTTTTCCGTAACAACGCAGGTTTGGCGAAAGTAAGCGGGCTAT
>JAIRYX010000472.1 GCA_031267635.1 Planctomycetaceae bacterium | reverse complement strand
AATTAAATCATTTTGCCCTCAAAGCAAAAATTTATTTAGCGGCATCCAAAGCCGCCTGGAACGAACTTCACAAAATAAAATACGCACCACCTGGTGCGTAACATGAGCCTATAAATTTGACATTTTCATATCAAGGGAAATTGAGGAACTTTGTACTACCCAGTTGCCCGGTACGGATTGATGTGGTTTGATTGACTGAATAGTTACAAAAAATCAAATATCAATTGAAGGATTTATTAGCAGGTATTTTTGATGAATTTTTAAAAAATCAAAAAAAAATTCACATTCCCCTTTGTGAATTTCAAATTTTGGTGTACACTAGATATTAGTAATTTAATTTTATGATAAAAATCGCTGTGATTTTTATCATAAAATTTTAAACAACCCTCAAGTAATGGGAGATTAAAATTATGACCCAATGGGATTTAGACACAATGAGTTCACTTTCAAGCCCAGAAGTGGGCGTTTCGCAAAATCAGAATAGCTCGCACGGGGGGGGGGGGTAAAATACAAAGTTTATGTTATCAGAAAAAACAACGACAACAAAACGGACGTTGCCCCAATTGCCCAGCGTGTTGTCCATTTCGGGGGTTTTACTTTGGTCGAACTTCTTGTTGTCATTGCGATTATTGGAATTTTGATCGCACTTTTGTTGCCTGCTGTTCAGGCAGCGCGGGAAGCGGCACGGCGGATGCAGTGCGGCAACAATCTCAAGCAACTGGGATTGGCGGTTCACAATTTTCACTCGGCGAAAAATCGGCTTCCGTGTGGTGAAAATGATCCTGATTGGATCGCTTTCAAAAAACCGGGAACAAGCGGCCGTTTGGATGCAGTGGACATTTACAGTCCACTTTGCTCGTTGTTGCCTTTTGTGGAGCAACAAGCGATTTTCGACACGATTACTTCGATGTTGGCAACTGCTTCTGCAACAGCTCCCTACGACAGCGCTCTTGTTCCGCAAACGAATATCAGTAATGTTACGATTGGCGGAATGGATAATCCGTTTCGGTCGGAAGTGTCGGCTTTTGGGTGTCCGTCTGATCCTTATTGGAAAAAACCCGTTGGTTCTCCCAACTACACCGGAACTACCAGTTACCATTGTAATCGCGGCGACGCTCAAACTGGAAGTAACTGGGGAGAAACTCGCGGTTTGTTTCCGAACGGTATAAATATGACATTCACTCTCGCAAACGTGGTGGATGGTACCAGTAATACATTGTTGTTTGCGGAATCTATGTCAAGTAATCCGGCAACAGCCGACGACAGAAAAATTCAGTCCGGCGTTGCTATTCTTGATACAGCGATTCGTACTACAACACCGTCTCAATGTGCGGCGACACGCGGAAGTTTAGGAATGTTAGGCGTTGCAGCTACAAATAACAAAGGACGCCGATGGCCCGATGCTCGTCAGGTGTACACAATGTTCAACTCCATTCTTCCGCCCAACGCTCCTTCTTGTCGTTTCAATGGCGAACGTGAGATGTTGATTTCAGCCAGTAGCTATCATTCCGGCGGAGCCAATGTCGCTTTGTGCGATGGTTCGGTTCGATTCGTTAGCGATACGGTAGATTGCGGTCAAATTACCGAAGTACTTGGACAGAGTTTGGGTTCAAATGTAAATGAACCGCAGCAATGGACAGGTCCTTCAACTTATGGCGTTTGGGGAGCCGCAGGAACAAGTAACGGCGGTGAATCCCAACAATTACCGTAAAAATTAAATCGCTATCAAGTTAGTTAAAGAAAGAAGAGCGTTATGGAGACACTCTTCTTTCTGTCTTTTTTCCAATACAAAAAGAAAGTTTATTATTATGGCAAAACAAATTTTGATTTCGGGAATGATTTTGTTTTTTTCCGTTTGGCTTTTGGTTTCCGGTTGTAATAAAACCAAAGCAATAAAAACAGATATCGTTACAGGAAAAGTAACATTTAACGGAACTCCTTTTGCCGGAGCAACAGTAAATTTTACGCCCAAAGTAGGCGCTAGTGGAAATCCGGCTTATGCTGTTACCGCCGAAGACGGAACGTACAAATTACAAACGCTTTTAGGCAATCCCGACGCAGGAACAACGCCGGGAGAATATGTAGTCACGATTTCCAGAACGGAGAACGCACCATCAGGAAAGAAAATTTCCGACCCGGATCATCCGGGAAAAACATTGGACGAAATGAGACCTAAAGAAGTTCTTCCGATAAAATATAAAAATACAAAAACAACTCCTTTAACAGCGACCGTTGTTGCCGATCAAGCAAATACGTTTGACTTTGAACTCACAAATTAAGGGCGTCATTTGGAATTATACGCATGCACTTGACATTTTGGTTTCCCCTGATGTCGTTATACCGTAAAATCCGGTTTGATATTCATTCATGAAACCGAAAACTCAAGTGCAATGAGTATAGTGATCGTTTTTTATAGGTTGTCGTCAAGAGAATCCAATGCGTTTCTGAAATCGTCAATCAAATCATCGGTATCTTCAATACCGAGCGAGACGCGAATCAAGTTTGGCGTGATGCCTGCGCGTTTTTGTTCTGATTCGGGGAACGAAGCGTGCGTCATGGTTGCCGGATGACATATCAGCGACTCTGTACCGCCGAGACTTTCCGCAAGAATGACGATTTGCAATTTGCGGAAAAACCGCGATACTTCCTGTATGCCGCCGCGAATGCGAAACGAAACCATGCCGGGCAAACCGCGCATCTGTTTGGCGACAATCTCATGTCCGGGGAAATCGTCAAAACCCGGAAAGAAAACATGTTCAACGTTTTTATGCCCGCGAAGAAAATTTGCGACCGCGTTCGCATTTTCACCGTGTTTTTTCATCCGCAACGGCAACGTTTTAATTCCACGCTGCAAGAGAAAACAATCCATCGGCGACGGAACAGCGCCGGCGGCGTTTTGGTAAAATTTAATTTTTTCCCAAAGTTCATCATCGTTGAGAATCACCACACCGCCGATTACATCGCTATGGCCTCCGATGTATTTCGTACAACTATGCGTGACAATGTCTGCGCCTAGCGCAAGCGGGTTTTGTAATGCCGGGCTGGGAAATGTATTGTCGATGACCAAAGACGGTTTGTTTCTTTTTTGATTGCGGAAGTTTTTGATTCGTTCGGCAAGTTCGGCAATGTCGAGCAGTGCGAGAAGCGGGTTCGACGGCGTTTCCGCCCAAACAATAGCGGTACGTTCCGAAAATTTTGCAACGAGAGATTCGGCGGAATTGCTTTCTGCCGTAATGAAACGTATGCCGTATTTTTTGAAAATGTCGTGAAACAGCCGATATGTTCCGCCGTAAATATCCGACGTGGTAACAACTTCATCACCCGATTCGAGCAGATTGAGAACGGATGTTGACGCCGCTTGTCCTGACGCGAACGAAACCGCGTGTTTTGCTCCCTCCAACATGGCAAGCGTCGTTTCGAGCGCGCGGCGGCTTGGGTTATCGGTGCGTGCGTATTCGAAATTGTCCCGCATATTGCCGAAACTCTCATACGCATACGTGGAACACAAGGAAACCGGAACCGTCACCGCTCCGTTATAAGGGTTAGGATTCTGTCCGGCACGAACGGCAAGTGTTGAAAATTTCATGATGTAAAAAGGCAGAATTTCGTTTTTTTTATTGTTGTCAATCCCGGTTACGGATTGATGTTGATAAATGATCGTTTTACGAGAAACTTAGACCACCTAGATTACCATACTATAAACTTTTGAATACCCCCTCATTTTGTGGATTTTGTAAAAAAGTTGGAACATTTGATTTCACTTACGAGTCGCTTTCAAAGTATCAACCCGTTTTCGTAATAGAGCCAAACGAATATTGAAATGCCATTGACACAAAATCGCTCTTGTGGTAAGTCCTTCAATTGATATTGATTTTTTAACGTGGAAAACACCGTAATTTCACGCTTTAAGTACCCAATAGGAATTACCACCGGACTTGGTACACTACTATCGCAATTTCAAACCAACCTCTCCCAAATGTGCAATAATCTGGAAACTTCGATTAAGACAGTGTTGATCGTTCATCACGTCCCAAAAGTCTCTTGTTCCTTTTTGATGAAAGCCGAATTTTAAAGTGCGAGAAGTACACAGCTTTAAAATATAATTATTTCGTATAATCCACATTTTTCTCATCTATTTTTTATTATTTTACTAAATCAGTAAAAAATTTATTTTCTTCTATTCAAACATTTATTATATTACGATAATCACTGAACTTTTGCAAATTTGTTTAATGCTATAAAATGCGATAGTATATTGATATTTGCAGCAGTTATTTATATTTGTGTACAAAATGTATTTTTGTCCTGATTTCATAAGTGTCTAAAAAAACGACATCTATTTTTGTGCAAAAATATAGCATTTTCGTAACAAATATTTTATTTTGCTAATATTTATATGCGTCAAATACCGTATTTTCTAGTCTCATTTTAAATTTTGCAGAAGTTCAGTAATCACTCTAATAACCGCAGTAAAATTTTGTATTTTTTTACTCGAAAGTTCCTACAGAAAATACTCATTCTTCGAGGAGTGATAATGATACGTCTGATAACTTTATTGATTTCTTTTTAAGTCCAGAAATACTGTTTGATAAAATTTTTAATGGGAGTGACGAAAAATGAGTAGCATAACGTCAGGATTAACATCAAGTAGTTTTTTTTATTCAGCGGTTGGCAGGACTCAATCTTCTGTTAAACCGGTTCAGAGTTCGCAATCCGAATCACAACCTTCGACAACAAAGACGGACATTTATATTCCCGGCACGGAAGGTAAGGTTTACGAAAGTTTTACCGAATACATACCGCTGAAATCCGGTGGACGTTGGGAAATCAATAACGACGGTACTTCCACTTTCAAACCGGCTTATTCTGCAATTACTTTGATTCCAACACCCGGCAACGGTCATTCAAACGCGTCGTCAAATATTCTTCAGTATATACAATCCAAATTTCCGTCTGTTATAACCGCCGATGATATTGATAAAAATATTCCCGGTGCCATTTTGCAAGATGGACAATGGATACTTGTTGAAGATTTTATTGAAAATAATGCAAAAAATAACGAAGCAACAAACAACGTTATAGAGGAATTTTCTCAAGCGGTTATAGATGAAAAAAATAAACCGTTGTCCTTTGCACTCACGCTTAATACTAAGACGAAAGCGTTAGAATTAAGAGATTTGCAGGGACAACTCATTGAACCAGTTGCTATTGTCAAACATACAACGAAGGAAGAACGAGCCGTAGCGATTGCCGCCAATCCCAGCTTGATTTGGTCTTTTGAAGGCGAAAATCTTGTCTTTAAAAATCACGATATACTTAATGCAGTGTTTAGCCAAACGTTTAAGTCAACCGATTCGCAGGAAGCGGTTGTCGATAGTTATGGTTATACTTATTCCGTACCGGGTAGTTATGAATCTCCTTTGGTAAGCGGCAATGGTTCGCTCAATGCTTCTATAAAAGTACTTGTAACGGAAGGACAAAATACCATTGAATCTGTTGATACGACGGATTTGTATGGATTGACCTTGCAAGAGCGGGAACAATTTTTTGCAGAATGGCAGAAAATTTTCGACCAAAGCGGCGTTCAACTTGATGCAGAAAAACAAGTTTATTCTTTCATTCCAGCTGGTTTGGGATGTGGAGATAAATCGTCAAACGGTGGTTGGGGAATCAGTTTAGATTTGGAAGATAATATAACGGTTAATCAGATAATAAAACTCCGTAATGACAATCCGGTTCTTCAAAAACTCTTTTCCAAAGTTGAAAAAATTCGTAACGGTGAAATCGCGGACGATACGTTAGCACAACAGTATTCCATTCGCGTTACAGATAACAACGGAAATCGTCTTGTAAAGAATCAAATCATTATTGAGGCAAAAAATGGTAATCAAATCGAAATGTCTGTTGAACAATTCAAGCAGCTTGACCGAAAAGCAATTGCCGAACTATTGAAATAAAATTATGTTCGATGACCATGAACATCATAAGTCTCAATCAGCGGACGTAGCGAGTCGAGCGAATGAGTCACCGCCCAGATGTCAGACGGACTCTTGTTGCCGATGCACATAGATTCCTTCTTCGAGATGTTTTTCAAGAAGGTCGGCGTTATGATTGATTGCCGAAACAAGGTGTTGTATCGTTTCGCTCATGGGTGTCTTTCTCGCGGCAAAAACTCACCGCGTTTCGATTATAGATAGAAAGCGAAGGTCAAATGTTCTTCAAAAAAATTGCCGAGTTGTATATTTTTATGAAAATATTTTTGATCCACGAAAATTCACGAAAAATTTTATCAATTCCCTTGCTTATACTCCTCACACTTTTAAAACTCGATTTTTGTTAAAAATAAAGGACGTTAAAGACAAACGAGACTTTGGAGAAATGATGAACAAGGGACACTATCGTAAAAAAAAATTCAAGTATGAAGAGTACATCCAATTTTTTTCGCTCGTAACCGCGCCTGTCAAAAATGATAGTCGGAGTTTTTTACATCAAAATCTTTATCGGTCAAACCAACATTGAGTTTAAGGTTATGATAAAGATAAATTTCCAGCAACTGCGGTTTGTCATCCGGTTTTTTAGGCCAATCATAAGATTCGTATTTGATTGGCAATTGCAGTTCGTTGTCAATGAAAATTCTCGCGATATAAAACGGAAATTTGCCGGGCGTTGGTTTGGGATGAATCACTTCAATACATGTGCAGTTGCGTTGTCCAAGCGGAACATTTTCGTAATACTGCACTTTGCATTCATAATTATTTTTAATGTCACCTTCTCCAACTTCGATAAGAAGATCCACCAATCTTGCTAATCCAACTTCCGTAATGGGATACTTGTTGCCGTCCATTGCGTATTTTCCGTCTGGTACAAGCGACTGCGTTCCAATAATTGAAAGAATTCCCACGCCTTTTGCCCAGACCTTCCCTTTATTTTGACCGTCAACATAAATCGCTTCCGTACCGGCTTTTTTTGTCGGTTCAAGATATTTTGCATAAACGCTAAACGGTTCGTTGCGAATTTTCATCGACAACGCACACGGCTCCAGTTCTTTGCCGTTGATACTTTCCTGTTTGATGAGCGTACAGGTGTAATCTTTAATCGCACGCACTCGCGGACGTTCTCGTTGCGCCCATTTGATAACCGGAACGAGCGGATGATTGGGGTTAAGCGTCGTAACATCAATGGAAGTTACGCCGAGTGTCGGTTGGGAAATCAGCGGTTGCGGCGAGATTCCGGCATAAGATTGTTGTGCCGGAGCCGTAACGTAACCTTGATTTTGCTGCGGGACGACTTTTGGTTGTCCATGATTGTAAGATTGCGACAATCCATTTGTTTGTGCCGACAGTGAAATTGTCATTTGTGACAAAATTATCAGAAAAAACAAAATTGAATGAGAAAAACGCCATTCTTGATTCCTCAAAAAAGATCGTTTACAATCGTATAATAAATGAAAATTATTCATATTTTCTTTCCTAATCTCCCTAACTTGTGTTATTTCAGCCGTCGATAAAATGCAACCAAGATTTATTTCGACTTTATGGAATGTATTTGTTGACAAATTGGACTGATAATGTACAAAATAATATCTTTCAAAAATCAAATCCGGTAAAAAATGAATGATTAGGAATAGTTCCTCTGTTGACATACATTACTTTTTTGAGCAACTTTTAGATTCTATCAAAAAACGAGAAGTATTGGGAGAGCAATTTTGTTAATTTCTGAGTTAAAAATCGCAACGCTGATATCGTCATACTTTGACCAAAATGCATACATTGTACATCTTAAAAATTCCAAAGACTGTTTTATCGTAGATGCTGGGTTTGACGCAGATAAAATTGTTAACTTTCTTGAAGAAAACAGTTACAATCCTATTGCTATTTTAGTTACGCACGGTCATGTGGATCACATTGGAGGCAATAAAACAATTCAGAAGACATGGAAAGACTGCAAGATATACATTGGCAAAGACGATGCGGAAAAATTGACAAATCCCGAAAAAAATCTTTCGCAACCGTTTGGTTTTTCAATAACATCACCTCCGGCGGATTATTTATTAAAAGACGGCGAAAAAATCATAATTGCTGGAATTCCAATCACTGTTTTACACATTCCCGGTCATTCTATCGGACATGTTATTTTTTACATTGCCGGAGACGATGGTAATATTGTCTTTGTCGGCGATGTGATTTTTTGCAACAGCATCGGGCGTACCGATTTTCCTGATGGAAATTATAACGATTTAATCGAAGGCATCCGCCATAAAATTCTAACACTTCCGGGCAATACAGTTTTGTATCCCGGCCATGGGCAAGAAACTACATTAGAAAGAGAACTACGTTATAATCCGTATTTGCAGGGGGATGTTTGTTGAAAAAACGTAACGATTCGGTCGAGTCACGGTTTATAAGTAAACTTTGGGCGACATTTTATTTACTATTATAAATACAAAGTCACTGCTTATTTCACATTTTGGGGAGGGATTGAGTTATCAACTCATGTTACGCATGCTAATTAAAAAAGTCGCCAAGCATTGCTCATTGATTTTTTGTAACTATTCAGTTGCCCAACCCAAATAGATCCGCACTGGACGTCTGAATAGTTATCCGTGCGGGTTTATTGGGGTTTGGCAACTGATATCATCGTGTTCTACTGCGTTTCCAAATCTTGTCTTCTAAAAACGAAATAAGCAGAAGATACTTACATATCTTTTCATCAACATCCCAGCGTTTTTCGCAAATGCGTGACGCTTCGTTCCGCTTGATCAAGCGTGCCGCATTCGACGCTGAGAACAATATCTTGCGGGAGCGGCTTCAAAAGAGCAACTACCGC
>JAIRYX010000458.1 GCA_031267635.1 Planctomycetaceae bacterium | reverse complement strand
CTGCTGTGTAATCTGTCCGCAACATATTGAAACTCCTTATTACTGTAAAACAAAAAAAGGATTCTCGCATATTGGAGGGAGATCGAAAAGAGCAGATAGTTGGCGAGCGGGAGTATATTCAGTCGCTCAAACCACATAAATCCGCACTGGGTATCTGAATGGTTATCCGTCAATTTTACCGGAACATATTATTGCCGCCTTTATTTATCAACTTTTTCCTTTGTTCCCTTAGTAGCCCGAATCGCGCCAACATGCGCCCTTATTCCCTTATTTTCGTTCCATTTGGTTTGATAACAATCCATGACCTAAAACATAAGGGCGCGTTTGAGGACGTTGTTGGCTACTAAGTGAAACTTGATAAATAAGGGTTGCAATAGTAAAATTTTTCGGATAACGATTCAGACGCCTAGTGCGGATCTATTGGGTTGGGGCGGCTGAATAGTTACGATAGCTCATGCGTAACATGAAATAATCAAATATTTTTAACCGCTTTGTTTCCAAAGAATTTTTTACTTTTTTTGCCACAATTCAGATTTTAAGGAACTGAAAACAGCAAAAAAGCGTCTCAAAAAATGTTTTTCGTATCGCTTAAGGTTTCCTGAAACGGTCGTTCGATAAAAAAAACTTTGAAAAAAATAAAAATTTTTCTAATTTTTTGTAAAAATAGGACAAATGGCTTGACGGCAAAGGGAAATCGAATCACTATAAAATTATGCCCCCTTTTAAGAAAGTCGGTTAATGATTACTGTGTTGGTAACGAAAAATAAAAAACTTGAATCAATTAAAACGCGTCTTTTCTTTTCAAGAGTTCACAAAAGTAAGCATAGGTGAGAACAACCATGTCATTCTCAAAAATCACCCAAAAAATTGCCACATCGCTGGAACGAATCTTTTGTTCGTCGAAAGCCCAACGGAAACCGGAAACATTGAAAGTCCGCCGATTGCTCATTGATCCTCTTGAGGAACGCCAGTTATTGTCAGTCAATACGGTGATGCCGAATGAACAAACGGTTGCATCGCCGGATTATTTTACCAACATGAATTCGACTCCCACAATGTCGAGCAATGTTTTTATGATTGAAGGTAGCAGTACTTACGGCGGTATCACATATACGGAAACCGTATGGAGTACAGATTACATGGCGAGCAATAATCAGGGCGACACCATTATCACATGGGCGCAAAATGATTTTGTTTACCAAATGAACGAAGACGGCACATACAAACTTGATCCCGTAACCGGTTTGCCGATTCGTAAGACCGACCGGTTTGGCAATTTCTACGACGATTGGAATATTTACGCGAAATATCTTACCGATGAAGTGCAGCGAATTACGATTCCGCAGGAATTGTTGGATGACAATATTGCCAAAAGCGGAAGTTTCAAGCTGGTTTACGCTCCGCATGAAGTCCAGAAACTGTCGATTAAGACGGTAACAGATGGTAATTATAGTAGTATGGGAATCGGTGCAAATGTTATCGGACAGTTCCAGATCGGCGGCGTCAACGACATCAACGGCGATGGCATGATGGAATGGACAACCGTTACATTTAATGAAAATCTCTCACCGGCTTACAATGCGGAAATTCTCCGGCGTGCGATCAGTGCGTTAGGCGGCGAATACGCAAACGTTACTGTTACGGCGGACTCTTCAAAAGATTTCCTGATCACATTCGGCGATGATTGCCTTGGTAAAAACATGCCGGAACTCCAAATCCGCGGTATGCAATTCACTTCCGGCAATTATGCCGGCGTCATTATGTCCACTGTTAGCGAACCAATCATTTTGACGTCTTATAACTCTTACGGTGCGGACAATGGTGGAATTTTGGTCGATCCGAGCAATCCGGATGCGACCGCAGCACGAATCAAAAAAGCGTTTGACGATTTGTCAACAATGTCGCTTTTCCCGCGTGTCGAAAACTTCACACGAGATATTTACGCGAATCCTGATGGTTCTTTGGTTAATTCTGGCTACATACCATCCTATCAACTTTTCTATACGCCGGATGTAAGGGTAACGGTGATAGACGCAAATACGTTTGACATTACATTCGTTAACGGTTCCGGTTTGATTGACCATCAAGAATTAGTTTTATTGAGTGCAACCGACGAATTTGGAGCGCAATACATCGCAAGTCCGACAACTTCTTCCGCCGAGTCGAAAACGGCAAATGTCGGCGTGAAAACAATCAAACAATCAAGCGACGTATTCCGTGTCAACGCACCGGAGCAAAACGATCCCGATTCCAGCGTGCCGCTTGTGACTAATCAGCTTAATCCTTCGGTGGCAATGGACGCTGACGGCGATTTTGTCATCGCTTGGCAATCGGAAAATCCCGGACTGGGAACAACTTATACCGATATCTATGCACGTCGTTTCTCGCCGCAGGGATTTATCCAAAATATTGAAAACGACGCAACCGTTACGTTTTATAGTGATGGTTTTACTGCGCCTCGTACTAATGGGCTTCTCGTCAATTCCAAAGTTCAAGGCGTACGTCCGCTCGGCGACCAATTTAGGGTCAACACATTCAGCAACAATTTTCTTTCGATGCCGGACGTGGGAATGGATTACGATGGGAATTTTATTATTACGTGGAGTTCCGGTTATCAACCAATGCAGGACTTTAACGGAGTTTACGCTCGCAGGTACGACCGTTATGGAAACGTGATGGGAGCAGAAATTCTTGTTTCCGATCCGAATGTTTTGTATCCTCAAATTCAGTCGAAAGTTGCCATTAGTGATGACGGTTTTGTCGTCATTACATGGGTTGATACGGATGACGTTATTATTGGCAATAATTGGAGTTTCTGGGGGTCAACGTTTATGACGGTCTTTGCTCCGGGAAGTTGGACGCCGATTGCGGGATATGAACGTTATTCTCTGGTAGGTCGCGGACAAAATGTCAGTATTGATTTTGATCCCAATAATAATTTTATTGTGGCGTATTCGGATCATCATCCTGGTGTGTATCCTCAAAATGGAACAAACAGTGTCGGGAGCGTTGACGTCAAAGCGCAACAATTTTCCATCACAGGCAGTGTGGGTAACTATCAGGTTTCTCAAACAAGAAGTGAATTTGTAGTTCATTCTCAAACAGACTATTTGAGAAATAATTACGATGAAGAACTTTGGCCCGGTCCGCAAATTAATGGGGTTGTCGGTTTAGATGCGAATGCTAACCTAATCGCTGCGTATCAAGGTTACGGTCCTGACGCGAACAGCA
>JAIRYX010000456.1 GCA_031267635.1 Planctomycetaceae bacterium | reverse complement strand
GCGATTGCCCGGATACCAGAGCCGTTGACGGACTGTTTGCGGATGGCGGCTTTCACGCCGGGTTTACAAGCGTTGTAGGTGTAGTCCGCATAAAATGTTTGGGGGGAACAGGCAGGGTTTTTGCAAATGTATCGTTGTTTGCCGGCGCATAGACCGTATTTACCGACAGCTTCGCTGTGGCAGAAGGGGCATTGAAATGTGATTAAAGTCATTATAAAGGAGGCCTTGATTGTTAAAGGAAAATATCTTATCATAGTATAATAAATATTAGAAAATTTGCCAAGACAATAATTCTAGGACACGACCATGCCTGGCAGATGAATGTATAGGAAATGATTATTATTTTTTACCATGGCGAATAAACTTTCCTGATTATTTTGTTTTTTGGGGAGTCGAAGATGAAAGTTCAAGTTTCACTACACGTAGCTCACTTGTCGTAACCCTAGGAAACAAATCACCGCTCTTGCAAGCGATGATCCTCATACAAGAATGCGTAACATGAATTACTTAACTATTATAGAGAACTTCTAAAACCCTTCCCCAAATATTCGTAAGTCCTTATTTTTCAACGGTCACATTTGTTGAAAATAAGGTTTTTAGAAGTTCCCTATAGATAGCACTGCATCCTGAAATCGAGACAATTCTGTAGAAAATTCATCGCATTCGCTCTTGTTTATTGGGGAACAATTTTTAGCAATCGGTGGGCATTTTTGTTTAACCACTCTGATTTTAGTTCCATTGTAGTTGTGCCGTTTTCGGTTCAAACGGAATAGTTTGCGCGTTTCCCCAGAGCTCTTCGAGAGCGTAATATGCCCGTGTTTCCGGCTCGAAAAGATGGACAAGAATATCGCCATAATCCAGCACAATCCATCGGCTTTCGCGGTAGCCGGAAATGCTCAAACGGCGGTCATGCAAATTTTCCTCAAATTCTCGGTCGATTTCCTCGCTGACCGCGTGCATTTGCCGCCGACTCGTGCCGGAAGCAATAATAAAAAAATCAAAATTCCGTGTCAATTCGCGCAAATCCAAAATGACAATATTCTGTGCACGATTATCCGCCGCAATTTGCGCAGCAATTAAAACACGTTCATAAGAAGATAGTTTTTGCGGATTCGATGATTCTATGATATTATTTTCGCCTGACACGGGAAACTTTCTGAAAAGTAAAACCAAAACAAGACAACCTTTAAAAAAATCAACGTTCTTTGTAAATTCTGGGATTCATTTTTATAAAGGTACATTTTTATCTATCTTATCAGTATTGAGCGAACACGTCAAGGAGAAAGTAAGAAGAAATTTCATTATTCCCGCGAGCTTGTCCCTCTATAAAAATGCGGCAATGTTAGTAAAATAGAGGTGATAGTTTGGAGGAAAAAGTGTGAAGTTAGTTAAAAATACGTCACTCCTTGTTTCAAACGGCTCTCTAATTTTTCCTATATCAAAAACAATTGATCATAATAATTGGAGCAATAATAAAAATATGAGCGATCCTTATTTTCAGGAAATCTTTGCGGAACGAATCGGCGGCGTGGATTATGGAAAATCGACCGAAATTTACAAATTTGAAAAAATCAAACGTGCGAAGCGGAAAGCGTTAGCCGATTTTCCAAATCGCGAATTGCTGGATTTTGGGATCGGCGAAAACGACGCGATGGCGGAGGAAAGTGTTCGTCAAATGATGGCGAGCGAAATCAATAAAATTGAAAATCGTGGTTACGCTGACAATGGCTGCATTGAGTTCAAGGAAGCGACGGCGCGGTTTATGAAGCGGAATTTTGACGTTACGCTTGATCCCGTCACGGAAATCAATCATTCTATCGGGTCGAAACCGGCATTGGCGATGTTGCCATATTGTTTTATTGATCCAGGCGATATAACGTTAATCACTGTACCGGGCTATCCGGTCGCCGGAACGCACACCAAGTATTGCGGCGGCGAGATTTATAAATTGCCATTGACAGCGAAAAATAATTTTTATCCTGACATCGACAGAATACCGAGCGGTATTCTTCAACGAACAAAACTTCTCGTTCTCAATTATCCAAACAGTCCAACTGGACAACTTGCGACCCGTGAGTTTTATGAAAAAGTGATTGAATTTGCTCAAAAGAATAAAATTGTCGTTATTCAGGATGCGGCGCACATTATGTTTTCGTTCCGTAGCGAGCCGTTAAGTTTTCTGCAAGTTCCCGGCGCGAAAGAAGTTGGTGTGGAAATTCATTCGCTTTCTAAGGGCTGGAATATGATTGGTTGGCGTATGGGGTGGGTTTGCGGAAATGATCGGATTGTCCGTGCTTTTGCGGATGTGAAAGACAACAGCGATTCGGGACAATTTCTCGCCACGCAAAAAGCGGCGGCGGCGGCGCTTGATGATCCCAAAATTCCCGAACAAGCGCGTATCAAATATCGCCGACGATTGAAAAAATTGGCGGAAACGCTGACTCGATTTGGCTTTAACGCAAAAGTTCCCGGCGGAACATACTTTTTATACACCGCCGCACCAAACGGGCTGAAAAGCGGACGGAATTTTGCCAATGCGGAAGAAGTGAGTCAATATTTGATTACCGATTGTTCCGTTTGCACGGTTCCTTGGGACGACGCCGGAGCGTTTTTGCGATTTTCAGTAACATACCTCGCCGAGACAGAACACGACGAAGACACGCTCATGTCAAAACTTGCCACGCGGCTTACGGAAATCAATTTTGTATTTTGAACAGATTTACAGTTTTCAGAAGCCGGAAATCAGCGTTGGTTTTCAATTTTGTAAATATTGAAAGCTCATCGAGAAAGGAAAATATCATGTTGGTTTCTACTACGAAGTGCCTCGATTTCTCTTGGTCTGAAAAATGTCAAATTGATAGGTATTTTATGTTGAAAAATGCCAAGTGAAGTTGCATGACTTCGCACTCGTTACCTGAACGGCTTTATCATTGCCACCCTTATTTATCAAGTTTCCTTTAGTAGCCAACTCCCAAACTCGCCCTTATATCCTGATTTTTTAGCTCATGAATTTTTATCAAAACAATGGAACGAAAAATAAGAGCATAAGGGCGGCAATGGTGAAGTATTTCGGATAACCATTCAGACACCCAGTGCGGATCTATTTGGTTTGAGCGACTGAAACAGTTACAAAAAATCAATGAACAATGCTTGGCAACCTTTTTAATTAGCGTGCGTAACATGAGTTAATAAAGGAAAATTTCGTGACTTGGTAGTAGGGTTTTTTAGTTTGAAAAATGCGAGATCTCGGAAATCGCGTGCTTTCCGTTTCATAGCTTTGATTTTATTAATATTTACATGCGTCAAATACCTTGTTTTCTAGTACCGTTTTAACCTTTGCAAAAGTTCAGTTAATAATTGTAACACACACAAAAACGTTTTTTAGGAATAAGGTGTTTACCCTCCCTCCTTTTCGGTTCTCTTGTTTTTTCGTAAAAAACAACTAAAATTCACAAGGAATTATTTTTCTACTACGAAACGGAAAAACAAAATATTAGCAAAAGAACTGGGGCAAGTATGAAAAACAAAAACTTTATTTTCAATTTTGAGAAAGTTTCACACAACGAAAACGGAGGCGGACTTCCGGCGCGAAGTGAAGTGGCGGAGGCGGATACTTGGAATCTGCAATATTTGTACAAAACGGAAACCGATTGGGAAATCGACATTGCAGCATGGGGAACACGTGTGTCGGAATATGAAAAATTTCGCGAAAAACTCGCTGATCCTAAAATTTTACTCGAATTTCTGAATTTCAACACGAGTTTCAGGCGTCAGGGAGAAAAAATCGGCTCTTATGCTTTTTTGAACGCGTCGCAAGACGTTGCCGACAGTAAATATCAGGAGATGTCATCGCGTGTACAAATCGTGGGAATAAAAGCGGAACAAGCGTCGAGTTTCATGCGTCCTGAACTTTTGGCGATCCCCGAAACGGATTGGCAGAA
Source organism: Planctomycetaceae bacterium (assembly GCA_031267635.1). Classification (GTDB taxonomy): domain Bacteria; phylum Planctomycetota; class Planctomycetia; order Pirellulales; family Thermoguttaceae; genus WRMR01. The sequence goes on along the minus strand of JAIRYX010000456.1, from coordinate 11,982 downwards.
AATCATTGCAACGCCGGAGCTTGCACCGTATCGTTTGGTTCTTGAACGAATCGCCCGTGACCGTCCGCACACACTTTCCGCCAACGAAGAACATCTTTTGGCAATGCTTGGCGAGTTTGCGGATTCGCCGTCGAAAATTTTTGGACAGCTCAACAATGCCGATTTGCGGTTTGGACAAATTGAAGAAAACGGCAAGGAAACCGAATTGACTAACGGCACGTTCATGGTTTTTCTTCACAATCCGAAACGAGAACTGCGGGAAAAGGTGTTTCATCAATTTTATCAATCGTATGACGCTCACAAAAACACGCTTGCCGCGACGCTCAACAGTTCGATTCAGAAAGACAATTATTACGCGCGAGCCAGAAAATTCGACAACGCGCTCGAAGCGGCATTGTTCGACGAGGAAGTACCGAAAGTCGTGTATGACAATTTGCTTGCCGGAATCCATGAAGCGTTGCCGTCGCTGTATCGCTATTACGATTTGCGGAAACGTAAAATGAGACTGCCCGATATTCATTTTTACGATACTTATGTCCCAATTATTAGCGACGTAACAGTCCGTAGCACTTGGGAACAGGCGGTTGATCTTGTGATTGACGCATTACAACCGCTCGGCTCGGAGTATTGCAACACGCTGCAAAAAGGGCTTCTCCACGACCGATGGGCAGACCGTTATGAGAATCGCGGCAAACGAAACGGAGCGTTTAGCGCGGGAACTTACGACGGATTGCCGTATATTCTGATGAACTTTCAAACGGAAATTATTGAGGATGTTTTCACGCTCGCGCACGAATCGGGACACTCGATGCACTCGTGGTATTCGTCACACAATCAGCCGTATCAGTATTATGATTACGTTCTCTTTGTCGCCGAAGTCGCGAGTACGTTCAACGAACAGCTATTAGCGCACCACTTGTTGAAAACCGCCGAAAACGACCGCCAACGGGCTTGGCTTATCAATCGTGAAATTGATTCAATCCGCGCTACGATTTTCCGCCAGACGATGTTTGCCGAATTTGAAAAACAGACGCATGACGCCGCCACGGCGGGGAAACCGCTCACGGTGGAACGCTTTCGCTCCATTTACGCCAGTCTGTTGAAACAGTATTTTGGGCCGGATTTCGTGATTGACGAAGAATTGTCGCTTGAATGTTTTCGCATTCCGCATTTTTATCGCGGCTTTTATGTTTATAAATATGCGACCGGATTATCGGCGGCAATCGCTCTTTCGGAACGGGTTGTTCACGGCGGCGAAAAAGAACGCGAAGATTACTTTTCGTTTCTCAAAGGCGGTTGCAACAAAGAACCGCTGGATCTTCTTCGCGGCGCAGGCGTCGATATGGCAAAGCCGGAATCCATTCGCGCACCGATGCAAAAATTCGCGTCGCTTGTTGAGGAATTGGAACGGTTGCTATGACATTTTCTCCATAAAAACCGCGAAAACACCTGCTTATTTCACATTTTGGAGAGGGATTGATTGATAAAACACTGTAGGGAACTTCTAAAAAACTCATTTTCAACACACGTGACCGTTGAAAAATAAGGGCTTACGAATATTTGGAAGAGGTTTTTAGAAGTTCCCAATAGTAATATTTTCCAGTGAAACAGTAACTATTCAGTTGCCGTGCGGATTTATTTGGCTTGGGCAACTGACGCCATAGTTTTCTATTGCGGTTTCAAATATCGTCCCCAAAAACACGAAAACTCAAGCGTGAGAGGTATGACAACAGTTTGGATATTTTCTGTTGGTTTTAATTTCACATTTTGTGGCTAAAAGTAAGCAAGACAAAAAATTATTCGTTTGGGAAATTTCTCATTCTTGCCAAGCCAGCGTAAATTGTTAAAATGATGATTCTGAAATATATTTTATAATCATCTTTAATAGAATATTGGAAATCGACAAGATGAGCGAATCGGAACACATTGACGTACAAGACATACAATATGACGAAGCGATTGCCGAATACAAATCGGGCAATATTAACGCCGCTGTTGAGCTGTTGCGACAACTTTTGGCGAAATTTCCCAATTATTCTCTCGCACATAACGCGCTCAGCGTCATGTATAACCGAATTGGAAAAAGCGACCAAGCAATTGAACATGCAAAACGTGTTTGTGAAATCGAACCGGACGACACGTTCGGTTATACGGTTTTGAGTTCGCTTTGTATTAAAAAGGGCCGACGTGAGGAAGCGGAAGACGCTCTAATGCAGGCACGCGAAAGAATGATCGCCGCTCGTCTCAAGACGATGCAAGCTCTTCAAGAAAAGGAAAAAGATTAAAACGTCAAAATATTTGAAAACGCAATAGAAAACTATGACGTCAGTTTCCCAAGCCAAATAAATCCGCCCTGAGCAATTGCCTCGTTACAAGTTCCTCAATTTCCCTTGATATGAAAAATGTCAAATTTATAGGTATTTTACGGTGAAAAATGTAAGTGAAATTGCGTGACTTTGTAGTAGTGACCCAGTTGTCGTGTGGATTTATTTGGCTTGAGCAACTGAATAGTTACAGTATTTTATAAATCAATCTTTCCCTCAAATGTGAAATAAGCAGATAATTTGTTCACTGTGTTCGCATGGGAATTAGATACTCCTATACTTATAAATTGCGATTTTAAGAAAGTGTTCCTCGTTCACCGTATCCCAAAACTCCTTCTGATCCCTAAATGTCCATTTGGAGAATAAAAAACGAGTTTTTAAAAGAGTATAAAACAATACAAATTGTCGCATTATCAAAGCTTTCTCCCTGATAATATCAATTCCGCGAAATCCAATCTGTGCAAATGTCGCGAGATGTGTTAAAATATACTCCGAAATTTCTATTGTACCGCGCAGAAAAACCAAAGGATTGTTACTATGTCCAAAGAACCGGCAAATATTAAAGAGAATTATAGCGAAAACAACAACGCCGAACCGGAAAAACGATTAAATTTTATAGAACAAATCATAGAAGACGATTTGCAAACCGGAAAGTTTGGCGGTCGGGTGCATACGCGGTTTCCACCGGAGCCGAACGGTTATCTGCACATCGGTCACGCCAAGTCGATTTGTTTAAATTCCGGTTTGGCAACACGTTACAACGGAAATTTCAATGTCCGTTTCGACGACACCAACCCGACCAAAGAAGACACGGAATATGTTGAGTCCATTATTGAAGACGTGCAGTGGCTGACCGGACGCATGTTTGATCATATTTACTATGCGTCTGATTATTTTGAGCAATTTTACGCATACGCAGTCGATTTAATCAAAAAAGGGAAAGCGTATGTTTGCGACCTGACGCCGGATGAAATCCGCACAACACGCGGTACGCCGACCATTCCGGGTGAAGAAAGCCCCTATCGAAACCGCAGTATCGAAGAAAATCTCGATCTATTTGCGAGAATGCGGTCGGGGGAATTTCCAGATGGTCAGAAGACGCTTCGCGCAAAAATAGACATGGCTTCGCCGAATTTCAATCTGCGCGATCCGATCATGTACCGTATTGTTCACGCCGAACATCACCGAACCGGAAATCGATGGTGCATTTATCCGATGTACGATTGGGCGCATGGACTCGAAGATTCTATTGAACGCATCACGCATTCAATTTGTACGCTCGAATTTGAGCATCACCGCCCGCTTTACGATTGGTTTATCGACCAACTCGGCATTTATCATCCGCAGCAAATTGAGTTCGCGCGGCTGGCATTGAATTATACCGTCATGAGCAAACGGAAATTGCTACAATTGGTGAAAGAAAATTACGTCAACGGCTGGGATGATCCGCGAATGCCGACAATTTGCGGCTTGCGGCGGCGCGGTTATACGCCGGAAGCGATCCGCGAATTTTGCCGAAGAATCGGCATCGCCAAATTCAACAGTACGATTGATTTTGTGCAGCTTGAAAACTCGCTCCGTGACGATCTCAACAAACGGGCGCAGCGACGAATGGCAGTCCTTCGTCCGCTCAAAGTTGTTATCGACAATTATCCGGCGGAACGAACCGAATGGCTCGACGCGGTTAATAACCCCGAAAATGAAGCTGATGGAACGCGACGGGTTCCATTTTCTCATGTGATTTATATTGAGCAAGACGATTTTCTGGAAGACGCTCCGAAAAAGTATTATCGACTTGCGCCCGGCAAGGAAGTCCGTTTGCGTTACGCTTATTACATTACTTGCACGAGTTTTGTTAAAGACGCGGCGGGCAATGTCACGGAAGTTCATTGCAATTATGATCCTGCTACGCGCGGCGGCTCGTCGCCGGATGGACGCAAAGTGCAGGGAACGATTCACTGGGTTTCCGCCGAACACGCCGTTGATGCGGAAATGCGATTGTATGATCGTCTTTTCACGAAAGAAACGCCGGACGATCCGCAAGATTCCGCCGATTTCAAAACGTATTTAAATCCGCAATCGCTGGAAGTGTTGAATGGCTGCAAGCTTGAGCCGGCGTTAAAAGACGCGGCGGCAAGCGAGCGTTTTCAATTCGAGCGAACCGGTTATTTCGCATTAGATTCCCGCGATTCTTCTGTCGAACACATTGTTTTCAATCGCGCCGTTTCGTTACGCGATTCGTGGGCAAAACAACAAGGGAAATAAAGAAAAGATAGACGCAATAATATTGTTTTATTACTGCTCATCTCACTTGAAGATTTGTTTTTTTAACTATTCAGTCGTTCAAGCTAAATAAATCCGCACTGAGCAACTGGGGAGTTATGATTTTTTAGAGTGACCGTCAATTTTACCGGAAAATATTATTATTGTCGCCCTTATTTATGAGATTTCCTTAGTAGCCCAAATTTGCGCCAATATGCGCCCTTATTCCCTTATTTTTCGTTCAAATTTTTGATAAAAATTCATGATCTAAAAAATAAGGGCTGCAATAGTAAGATATTTCGGATAACTATTCAGACGCCAAGTACGGATTTATTGGGGTTGAACGACTGAATAGTTACACCTTAAAATTACTAATATCACAATCGTCCCCAACCGTTCGCCAATAGGAAAACATGCCGTGAACGGTTACTTACATGTAGTTTTTAATTGAATTGAAAGGAAAGAAAGATGATCGTTGTCAATACGGATTATATTGCGGGATACCGCGTTGTGCAAATGCTTGGACTTGTCAGCGGAAACACGGTTCGGGCAAAGCATTTCGGACGTGATATTGCTGCGAGTTTAAAATCAATAGTCGGCGGCGAGTTGGGCGGATATACGGAATTGCTTCAAGAAAGCCGTCAACAAGCTACCGCTCGCATGATTGAACAAGCCCAAAGAATGGGAGCCAACGCCGTTCTCAATGCGCGTTTTACGACAAGTGCTATTACACAAGGCGCGTCCGAACTATATTGTTACGGCACCGCCGTCGTGGTGGAAAAGGAATAAAATCATGCCGAACGTAAAGCAAAAAAGAAATTGAATGACGTCTCTATTCCTCGCTATTGAAAATTTGGTTGTTAAGACAGTGATTGTCGTTGATCATGTCTCTAATCTCCTCTCGTGTTTAACGCCCTTGTTTTAATGAAAACCGAAATTTAAGGGAGGATGAGTATGTATATCTGTGGATCATAATAATATTGTGTTTATAGTTTAAGTAATATTTTAGAATGAAACCATTCATATCATGTCCGAAGAAAAACAATTGAGTAACAGTGAATCGTTTGAACCGAAAGTTGTCGCGTTTGTGTGCAACTGGTGTACGTATTTGGGAGCAGATTTAGCCGGAACGAATCGGCTGGAATATCCGGCAAATATTCGAATTATCCGACTGCCTTGTACGGGACGGATTGATTTCAACTTGATTATCAAAGCGTTTGAGGTTGGGGCGGACGCGGTATTGGTTTCCGGTTGCCATCCGGGCGACTGCCACTATACAGCGGGTAATTTTCACGCACGTCGGCGTTGGATTATGTTTCGCGAACTCCTGGATACAGTTGGAATTGATTTGGAGCGAATTCATTTTTCTTGGATTTCCGCCGCCGAAGGAAAAAAATTTCAAGAGTTCGTCGCCGAAATCGTGGACAAAACGCGAAAACTCGGACCGTACAAAGAGTATAAAAGTATTTGCGTGAAATAGCGTAAAGTTTGGGATGTGCAATAAAGAGTCAAAACGATGTTATAGATTTCATGTCGCTAGAAAATTGCCAAGGGATTTTTGTCGTGGAAACGATGTTGCACTCATCCCGTTTGAAAATTTGTTGTAACGATTCAGTGGAATGTAAGTAATTCGGCGCAATTTCGATGCGAGGATTTCGTATGTTCAACCTCATTTCTACCTAATTTTCTTAACAAAACAACCTCAGTAGCAAAACGGTTTCCCAAAAACCAACCTCGTTACCGCATTAGACCTTTTCGCTAACTTAAAAATACGAGACGTACACAAGTTAGACAATCACAAAAATAAGGCGTTTTTGCTATATTTTCGGTGATTGAATAGGGTTAGAGAAAAGGTCTATTATTTCTTTTTTGATGAGGTAATGAGGTTATTGTTGTAGAGGATTCATTGGCTACTGAGGTTGTTTTGTTTGGAAAATTAGGTAGAAATGAGGTTTGTAACGCATTGCCTGTTTCGTATTAAAAAAGGTTACAATCGTCTGAATAGTTACAATTTGTTTTTAAGACAGCGTTGCTCGTTCGTCACGTCCCCAAAGTCCTTTTTATCCCTAATGTCTCTTTTTTGATGAAAGCCGAATTTTAAAGTGTGAGGAGTATATTATGCCATCGGTTAATAAACGCTACTCTTCGTATTATTGCAGAACAAGAGCGAAATGATATAATCTATAGACGCAAGCGAAGTCCATATTTTCAGATATCGTTTGTTGCGAATTGGGATCTAAAATCTGACGCCTGAAACCTATATTATGCAAGAAAAACTACAAAAAACAGCTCGTGAATTACTCACGGAACAGAAAGTCAATGTTATCATCGGATACGGCGAGACAGAAACCGGAGCCGTTGGCGCAGTGTTTATTCGCGACCCGAATGACGTGGAAAAATTGATATGGGACAACCGTTGCCGAACGAATCTGGCGACATATCTCAAGCGGAAAGAAGTGCGAAAACTCGGTAAGCCCGCTGTTGTTGTCAAAGGATGCGATAGCCGTTCAATTCGCACGCTGATCATCGAATCGCAACTGAAGCGGGACGACATTGTTGTCATCGGCATTGCATGCGAAAGTGTGATTGACGAAGTTCCCGGCAAAGCACATCTCAAAGAAGGAAAAATTGCTCTCAAATGCACGGTTTGTGATGTGCATCAACCGCTTGGTTGCGACATTGTCATCGGTGAAGTTTCCAACGCGGAAGTGCCGACGAACGAACGTTACGCCATATTAGAGCGGATTACGGCGATGTTACCTTCCGAGCGGTTGGTATATTGGTCGAAACAGTTTGAGCGTTGTTTCAAATGTTATGCGTGCCGTCAATCGTGTCCGCTTTGTTATTGTAACGTTTGCATCGCCGATAAAAACCGTCCGATGGTCATTGAGCCGTCGAGTTCGCTGAAGGGCAACTTCGCATGGCAGATTGTGCGTGCGTTTCACTTAGCGGGACGTTGTAGCGGATGCGGCGAGTGTGCCCGTGCGTGCCCTGCGGGAATTGAGTTGACGTTATTAAATTACACGCTGGCAAAATCCGCCGAAGAACATTTCAACTACCGCGCCGGCATGAAAGACGACGGTGTTCAGCTCATCGGCAACTACTCTGAACAAGATCAGGAAGAGTTTATCCGATAAGCGAAAAGAAAACACAGACGAAGTTTCATATGTGATGTTTGAAATTTCTGATTATACTCTCCCGCTTGAAATTTCGGTTTTTACTGGTGTCGTTATACCGTCAAACCTAGTTTGATCTCTTTGATTCCATTCGTAAAATCGAAAACTCAAGTGCAATGAGTATAGAGAACTTCTAAAAACCTCTTCCCAATATCAGCAAGTCCTTATTTTTCAATGGTAGAATTTGTTGAAAGTGAGGTTTTTAGAAGTTCTCTATAGCAGCTCCCTTTATTAAAATCCTTTACCGGAAAACATGATATGAAGCAACCGTTGTTCGGAAATCAAGCCGTGAATTTTGTCGTTTTCGCCAACAACCAGCGCGACCGATTCGCCGGTTGCTTGAAATAGCAACAAAGCATTGAGCGGCGAATGATCGTCGTCAAACTCGAGCAATTCACGAACCGGCATTTCCACCTGGTCTGTCGGCACGTTCGAATCCACCGATGTGAGTTCTGTTTCAGAAACCACATCATGTCCGGCGTTTTGTTTGTCGCGGTTATTTTTCGATTGCCGAGCCGCTAACGCAAGTTCAATTGTCCGCACATAACCGACCGGCTGTTCCGCGTTCCAATCGGAAAAGACCGGAAACTCGGAAAGCGCATGATGCGTGGCGATAGTCAACATCTCTCGCGGCGGAGTCGAGCGTCTAATCATCGGATAATCCGTAAGCGGTGTTACGTCGTGCAAAATGGAACGCGACGCCGTTTGAAAAACATTCCTTGCCAAAATCCGCTGTGCCGACAAAATCAATCCGGCTTCTTGGCCTTCGTCGAACCGTCGCGAGATTTCACGCCGTGCCAGCCGTAATTGCAACGACTCTTCTTTTTCGCCCAGTAAAAGCGACAACACGCGATTCAATAGCCAAACGATAATACTAATCGGCAAAAAAATCACCAGAAACACGAAGAAAACCGGCATCGTGTATTTCAACGCGGTTTCCGGTATCTGCATAAACACATATTTGGGGAACATTTCGCCATAGACAAAAAGAAACGGCGTCAACATCAATGTTGCAATAATTTCTGGAGAATTTCCTGTCGGTTCAAATGCTGTCTGCACAAACAATACGCCTGCCGTCGAAACTAAATAATTGGCGGTATTGTTCCCAATCAGAATCGTTGCGATAAACAGCGACGGACGGTTGATAAGCCACAAGAGCCATTGCGAAAACCGCCGCCCTTCAATCGCGTCGAGTTGCACGCGAATACGCGGCACACGATAAAATCCCATTTCCGTTCCGCTAAAAAGCCCGCTGAGTATCAATCCGATTATTCCCAGAAGAATCGCAACAACAATCATTTATTTAAATATGCTCCACGAAAGCTACAAAATTTCAAAAAGAAATTTTGTAGCTTTGTTTTGAAACTGCACTTTTCCCAAAATACGCTCTGCAAAAAAAGGTTGGTATTCGTGTATAAATAGGGTTTATTGTTTCCGCTATAACCTTGTTTTATCACGAAGTAACCGACCTATGCCCCAAGATTGTCACATGAATCACTCTACCCCAATATTCAGTTTTTGTCAATATATTGTCCGTCTTGGCTATCGCTTATCGACGTGTTGTTCTCTATATTTTATCCCTTCTTATGATTGATGTATTGCTCACTCACTCACTTCGTCGTACAGTGGCAACTTGGATACGTGCGGCAAAACTCTCATCAAAATATCGCCAATCTTATTTATCACCTATCCCAAATCGGTCAGAAATCTCCTGAAGTGTTGCACCAATTTCTTATTGAGTTGATCGCCAAGAAGTGTTGTTTGTTATTTTTGCTTTCTCAAATAAGAAGGAGTCTTCTTATGATGGATGTAGTTGAAGCGCTTTATTCATGGTTTGACAACCAATCGTCGTTTGCTACGATGATTCGTGTCGTTTTCCAATGCCTTTTGCCTGCGTGGAAAATAGACGAACTTTTTAACAAAACCGCCCAGGAACAATACAAACGTAGTTTATGGTTTTCGACGTTGATGATGCTGACGTTTGAAGTGGTCATGTGTACAGGTAACTTCCATTCACCACCCTTACCGTCAACATCAGGATTCTATTCCCGTTTCTTTTCAGTCTGTTTACAATAAACTTACTGATGACTTCTTTTTTGGCGACCATGTTTGAAAACGCAATAAAACACTATGGCGTCAGTTTCCCAAGCCAAATCAATCCACACTGGGCAACTGCATCGTTACCCGAACGGCTTTACCATTACAGCCTTTATTTATCAAGTTTCCCTTAGTAGCCAACAAAGCCCCCCAAACTCGCCCTTATGCCCTTATTTTTTAGATCATAAATTTTTATCAAAACAATGGAACGAAAAATAAGGGAATAAGGGCGCGCGTATTGGTGCAATTCGGGCTACTAAGGGGATTTTATGAACAAGGGTTGTAATAGGTGATATTGGTCGGTAAAATTGATTGTAATACGAAGTTCATCAGCCGCGAACGGTTGAGGACTTTATAGCCAAGATTGGAATGTCGCGCACAAGAGTCGGAGCCGTACCGGATCAAGCGAACCTCGACGAACAGGAACATTTTTTAAAAACAGCGTTGGATGATGAAATAGCGAGAGCAAAAGCAGGTGAATCCGTGTTGGTGTTTGTCGATGCGGCTCATTTTGTACAAGCGGCGTTCCTTGGTGTTTTGAACGAATTTTGTAACTATTCAGTTGCCTCGTGTGGATTTCTACTGATCACATTTAAAAATTTGTTTCTCACAAAAGCACCAAGAACACCGAGGGATTCTAAAAAATAAATTCTTTGTGCCTCCGTGCCTTTGTGAGAAAACATCAATTGAAAGTAGTTTTTTAGTATATGTGGCTAGGCAACTGAATAGTTACAAAACTATCGTGTACTCACTCACCCTAATAAAGAGGTCGGTTATGTCGATTAGCAATTCTTGTACCATTTTGGCTCTTATTTCTTTGTTTGGTCTTGGGTTGAATGCCGTTGACGCCCAAACATCGCCAACATTACCGGAAGACATTGTTGTAGCGTTAAATAATAATGTTTCCGATTTAGAATCCTTGTCACTGGTGTGGCAGTGCCGTTATTCAACAGAATTAGATTTCCAAAATTTATGCAAACAATTAAATTATCCAGACTTTTATGGATTTTATGAACCGATTAATCAAATCTTTATGTGGCAAGGTGGAGCATTTTATTATCATAGAAGCCACAGATCACTATTATTGAAGAGTGGTAATGAAGTGTGGCCTAACGCTTGGGAATTAAACAAGGATAGTTCTCAATTAAAAGAAAGAATAGATGATTATGCGTTTGATGGTAACAAGTTTTATATCGGCAATGGGCCAGATTCGCTTGGTGCGTCTGCGGCATTGGCTATCTTTTCGAGAAAGCAAATTAATGATGAAATTGTTCCTTGTTTGATCCATAATGAGTATCCGCTGTTTATAGGTTTAAAATTTCCAATGGGAACGAAAGAAATCGGTAATAGACATAAATCTTCCATCCTGGATTTTGCAGAGACAGGTACATTGCTACGAGTTTCAAAAGAAATTCGGCGTGGAGAAAACGTAACAATGGTCGAAGTCCGTGCCATCAATCTTTGGGAAGGTAAAGAACGGATACATCAATTTAATATTTTATCGTTAGACAGAAAATTGGCATACTGTATCCAAAACGACGAATTTGTCAATGTCAGCCAAACATCTCTTTATCTTCCGAAACAGACATCTTGTGTCCATTATACTTATTATCAGGATAACATTTCATCGACACCGTTATTCAAGGAAAATTTTCGTTTGGTTGAATTTTCTACAAAAAAGATTAATAAATCTCAATTTGAGTTATCCCGTTTATATTCAAAACCTGGCACACGTATTGCCAATAAAATTCTCAATGATACGGAATTTGGCTTACAATATGACGTTCCCGCCAACCCCGCCGATCTTGATCGTGTGATAGACTCGGCATTGACCGGCACAGATTTTACCCCACCGCCGTTACCGTCACGAGCGGCGATGGTTATTCGATGGATAATTATTCTGGTAGGTCTTGGCATGATTCTTTATGCCGGGTATAGGAAGTTTATTCAAAAAATATAAAAATTTGCAACATTCGCAACTAAAAAACTATTATCTCAAATATAAATATACTCCCGCTCGCCAACTATCTGCTCTTTTCGATCTCCCTCCAATATGCGAGAATCCTTTTTTTGTTTTACAGTAATAAGGAGTTTCAATATGTTGCGGACAGATTACACAGCAG
>JAIRYX010000436.1 GCA_031267635.1 Planctomycetaceae bacterium | reverse complement strand
TAAAATTTTATTTTGGAGAAATGACTATGTTATCAAAAATGAATCGTCGTGATTTTGTTAAAGCGACTGCGTTAGGTGCAAGTATGGCGTCGGCGGTTGGAATGCCGTCATTGGCGAATACCGCTCATGCCGACGAACAAAAACCGATTACGGCAAAACAACAAATCCCGTCCGGCACAATTGCCGGTTTGACTATCGGGCGAATGCTTTTGGGCGGAAATCTTCTGACCCATTACACACATTCCAGAGACTTACGTTACGTTTATAACCTTGCCGCTCATTACAACACTCCCGAAAAAATCTTCGAGACGATGCGGATCGCTGAAGCGCACGGGGTCACTGCCGTTGTAATTCACACAGCGAAAGGCGTGGTTGACGGGATGCGCGAGTACAAAAAACAGGGCGGAAAAATTCAATGGATTATTTGTCCGACCGCTCCCATCAACGATGAAATGGCGGAATATACGCAAATGTGTCAGCAGTGCATTGACGCAGGCGTTGACGCTCTTTATTTGTGGGGCATTCAAGCCGATCAACTCGTCAAGCAACCGAAATTGATTAAAAAAGCGGTTTCCACAATGAAATCTTTCGACGTTCCTGTCGGCGTCGCGGCTCACCAACTTTCGGTGATTGAAGTGTGCGAACAGGAAAACGTCAAATGCGATTTTTATTTAAAAACGTTTCATCATCGTAATTATCCCAGCGCAAATTTAAATCACGATTCATCGTGGTGCGAAGACTCGAATAAAGTGATTGAAACGATGTCCAAAGTCGAGAAACCTTGGATTGCGTATAAAATCATGGCGGCTGGAGCGATTCCGCCTCGCAACGCTTTTGAATATACGTTTGCTAACGGCGCGGACTTCGCCGTGGTCGGTATGTTCGATTACGAAATCGACGAAGACACGCGGTTGCTCAACGAAATTCTTGCTCACGACAGCGTGAAAAACCGCAACCGCAAATGGTTCGGCTAATCGCAGAGTAGGGCGATGCGTGCGTCGCTTAATCAAGACGCGAAACGTAAGCGAATGAAGTTTAATTCAAAATAATTTTTAAGACAACAAAAATGAAACGACGTGATTTTATTTCTCAAAGTGCGGCGATTGGTTCCGGTTTATTGGTAGCCGGAACAATTTTTGCTGAAGACAAGACCGAAGAAAAACAAACACATGAAAATGCCGCGCAACCGCTTCGTGTCGGAATTGTCGGATGCGGTCGGCAAGGTCGCGCGATTATCAATGTCGGATTGAAAATTCCGAACATGAAAATCGCGGCGGTTTGCGATATTTTGCTTTCCGCAAGACGGTCGGCAAAACTTTATCTCGAAAGCGAATTGGAAGACGAAAACGCCGAAATTGCGATGTACGCCGATTTTCATGAATTGCTCGACAAAGAAAAAGGGAAATTAGACGCTCTCGTCATTGCAACGCCCGATTTCCTTCACGCCAAGCAAACAATGGACGCATTGGACGCCGGACTTCATGTCTATTGCGAACCGATGATGGCGACAAACGCGGACGACGCGCGGGCAATGATCAAAGCGTCGAACGATCATTCGCGTTTGCTGCAAATCGGTTTGGAACGCCGTAGCGATCCGAGATACCGGCACGCTATGCAAAAACTTTTGCAATCGGAAGAATCGCGCGAGTTGCTGCTCGGAATCATCACACATTTTGAAACGCAGGCGAATCGCCGCGTTCATTCGGAAATGATTTGGGCGGAACGCGACACGCTGCCCGATGACACGCTGAAACGTTACGGTTACGAATCCATGAGTCAATATCGGAATTGGAAACAGTACCGCAAATATTGCAACGGTCAATGCGCGAACTTTTTTGCTCAACAACTGGACGTATTCGAGTGGTTTTTCAAAATACGTCCGCGCGAAGCGACCGCGTCGGGCGGATTGGATTATTACAAGTACGGCGATACATTCGATAACACGTCGGCGTTGCTGACTTATGTTCTTCCGAAAGGGACAGTTCGCGGAGTCAGTCGAGTTTGGACAACGACCAGCGCGGGCGGAAGTTTGCCGTTTGAACATATTTTCGGCGAAAACGGATCGCTGCAAACGTCGCTCAACGACGAATTTTTCCGTCTTTACGCCGAACCGGGACTTGCCAAATGGAACGAATTTCTCCGCCGCGGCGACTTGACCAAAGTCAACGTTGAAAAAGAAGGCGAAGACCCCAATTTAATCAAAGTACGAGAAACGGGCAACGTTGTTCCGTATCAACTTCCGATGACGCGAACCAATTCGGCGATTCAGTTGCATCTTGCGAATTTTGTCAACGCGGCATTTGGTTCGGAAAACTTAAACTGTTCCGGCGGAGACGCTTTCGCGTCGCACATCATCGCATGGAAACTTGCCGAATCAGCGGATACCGGTAAAACGGTTTCGTTTAGCGATGAAATGTTTGAGTGAAAAAATGCCGGTTTAATAGTATTGCAAACGCATCACATAGAAAGCTATCGCTCATGACAAAGACAACTTCTTTTATTTCTGTGATATTGGCGGCAACGACATTCTTTTCCGTCTGTTCGTTTGCCGACGAAACAGACGTTTCAAAACGCTATCCGTTTTTTGCGCTTTGCATGGACACGCACGACGCGAAACACCGCACTATCGAACAACAAAATGAAATGTTGCGGGAACTCGGTTTCGACGGCGTGGCGCACCTTTGGCTTAACGATTTGGAAAAACGTGTTGCGTCCGCGCGGAAAAACCACCTCAAAGTAGCACAAGTTTATTTTGAGGTCAAACTTTCCGCCAATCCGCCGTTCGATCCGCAACTTGCCGAAAAAATTGCGTGTCTGAAAGGCGAAGGAACGCAATTAGCGTTGTTGATTTCAGGAGGAAAGCCGTCCGATATGTCGTTGGACGACAAAGCCGTTGAAGTCATTGATCAGATTGAAAGAATCGCCGAACCGTTAGGAGTCAAGATCGTTCTCTATCCGCACGTTCATAATTGGTGCGAGACGACGGCGGATTGCGTGCGTCTTGCGAAACGGTTTCCCGACCACAAAATCGGCGTGATGTTCAACCTTTGTCATTGGGCGGCGGTGGATAAAAGTGAAAATTTAGAATCGGTTCTCGCAACGGCGCAACCTTATCTTTCCACAGTGACGATTAACGGAACGGACACGCCGGAAGAAATTCAGGCAAAAAAAGGAAATTGGCTTCAGCCGCTTGATTCGGGAACATTTGACATAACAGCATTTCTTCAATTACTGAAAAAGACGGGCTATCGCGGACCGATCGGACTTCAATGCTATGGCATTTCCGGCGACGCGAAAGTTCATCTGGAAAAATCAATGAAAAAATGGCGTTCTCTTGATGAGTCAACTATGGAATAAACCGCCGTCTGATTTTGTGCGGTATGTTTATCACGACGTTTTAATGGCAACGCAGTTTTCGCTGCACATTGAAGCGTCCGCACACGACAGTAACCGCGTCCGTGCCGTTGCGGAAGAGGTTTTTGACGAAATTAAACGTCTCGAATTGCTTTGGAGTCGTTTTATTGAGGATAGCGAAATTTCTCAAATCAATCGGCTGAAATTCGGAGAAACGCTTGTGATTTCACCGGAAACGCACCAATGTTTAGAGGCAGCGTTGGAAGCAAAGCGTTTCACCAACGGACATTTTGACGTTGCTTATTTATCGGAGTTATCGGACGAAGCAAAGCCGCCGTTTGTCTTATTCCGCCGTCCTTGTCGGGTTCAATCGTCGGCGAAATCTTTGAAGATTGACTTTGGCGGAATCGGCAAAGGTTTCGCATTGGATTTCACCGCTGATATTCTCCGAAATTATGGATATTCCAAGGCGTTGCTTTGTGCGTCCGCGAGTACGATATTGGCATTGGAAGCACCGACCGCCTTTTCCGGTTGGCAAGTTTCGGTCGAATATCCCGATGGAGAAAAAACGATTTCCCTTGTCAATTCCGCTGTCAGTTGCTCCGGCATATCAATTCGCGGACAACATATTTTTGACGTTCATCAACAATCTTTCGCCGCAACCGGTGAACGAATCAGCATTCAAGCCAAAACTGCGGCGTTGGCGGACGCCTTTTCAACCGCGATGATGACGATGAATGACAAACAACGCGAGCGGCTTGTTGTCGTTGCAAGCGGTGGTTTTTGAAATCTCTACTCTGTAAAAAGTGATTTTCAACGCGAAAGGCACAAAATTTCTGCGAAACGGCGAAAAATTTCACAAAATGAATAAATTTTTTGACATTTTTTCAGCTATAAGCTAAAGAATAGTAGGATTATGTGTTTTCATTTCATTTCTTGAGAGCCCTCAATGACCGACACACTACTAAACAATCAGATGGTTGACCGCATGACGGTACGCATTGAGCATCTGGACAAATTGCTCAATCTGGCGGGCGAGGTCATTATTACCAGCTCAACGCTACACGATTTACAGCGGGAAATGATTGACGCCGTCACATATCACCGTCCCATCGTCGAAAGCAGTTTGCAAACGATCAAAGCGGCGGATGAAGCGTCGCGGCGAATTAGTCAGGATTTACACGACTTGGTTATGGCGATTCGGCTCGTCGAAATTGGCGAAACGTTCCGCATGTTCCGCCGCACGGTGCGCGATTTGAGCCGAAAACTGAAAAAAGAAATCGAATTGGAAATCGAAGGAGAACATGTCCTTATCGACAAAGCGTTGGCGGAACGTCTTGTCGAGCCGATGCTGCACTTGATTCGTAACGCGGTGGATCACGGAATCGAACAGCCGTTAGAACGCACACGGCTAGGGAAAACGGCGCAAGGAATAATTCGGCTGGAAGCGATTGAACACGAAAACGATACGGAAATTATCGTGTCGGACGACGGACGCGGAATCAATGAAGCCGCCGTTATCGAGAAAGCACAGGCATGTGGATTGATACGTGCCGGAGAAACGCCCGACCTGACCAATATTCTTTGCACGTCCGGTTTTTCGACTCGCGACCAAGCAACAGATACGTCGGGACGCGGCGTTGGGTTAGATATTGTACGCACCATGATCAACAGCTTCAACGGTACGCTGGAAATCAAAACGCATCAGGAAAAAGGAACGTTTTTCCGCTTCACTATCCCGAAACTTCGTGCCGTCAATATCATTGACGCACTGATTGTGCGTTGCTCCAATTCGCTCTTTGCGCTCGCTATCGACAAGGTGATTAGCTTGCAGGGAGTACCGGTTCGTCAAATTCAAGCGACGATGGATCGGGAGCGTTTTATCCGTTATCTCGGCGAACCGATTGCGTTGTTTGATCTGCGCGAACTACTCGGCGGCGGAACGTCCGAAATATTAAAGCCGGATCTTGTGCCGATTGTCGTTATTGAAGGAAAAAATGAACGTATTGCCGTTGTCGTTACCGAATTTCTTTCACCGCAAAAATTGGTGAACGTACCGCTTGAAACCGACATGTTCGGCGAAACCACCGCTCCCGGCGTCGCGGGAACGTGCATCATCAGCGGCGGACAAGTCGGCTTAACGGTCGATGTGGACAAACTCGTAGAAATGGCGACGCATTCGGATGGAGATTCGGACGCTATCGAACAAGACGCTTCTTCGCTACTTGAATACGGCGATGAAAACGGAGGGAACAATTCCGGCGAGTTTGAAAGAACTCCCACCGATATTCCGGCAATAGGACACGATGCGCACGCGGAACTTGACAGTAAAGAAAAATACCAAAGACGGTTCATGGATAAAGATTCCGGCATGGACAGTCGCTCGTATGAACTCAACGCCAACGACGTCGCCGATCTGCTTGACGAAGTGCGACGCGGGCTGGCGGAATTGCAGGACACGTTGCTGACGCTCGAAGAACGAGCGGACGATAAAGAAATCATGCGAGACGTGTTCCGGCGGCTTCACGCTTTGAAAGGTTCGTTTGCCATGTTGGGAACGAACGCTTCGGCGGATCTGGCGCATCGTTTGGAAACGCTGCTTGATTATGTCCGCAAAGACATGATCCCGCTTGAAAAAAGTTTGATTGACGTCATGCTTGACGGCGTAAGCGAACTTGCGTTTTCTACAAAATCGCTTCCCGCGAAACAGCCGGAAGAAAACAAAGAATTGACGGAACGCATCAACACGGTCATCGAAGCCCAGCGGCGTCAGGTGATCGTCACCGATGAACGCGAACTGTTGAGCATTCCGTTTTCTCTGCCGCCGATTGTCGAGTTGCAATTACTCGGCGCGCTCAAAAAGCATTCGCACACTTACGAAACGTTTATTCGGTTTCGTCCGGGAAGACAAGCGTCGTATCTTATCATGTATTTGACGCTTCGGAAACTTTGCTATTTCGGAACGATTCTCGCCACGATTCCGGCAATCGACCAAATTGAACAAGGCAACTGCGGCGACGCGGTAAAAATCCTCTGGGCAACGCAACTCAACGAACCCAAATTAACGGAAACGCTCAACGAGCTTCAACCGCTCTATAATATTTCGGAACATTACAGTTTGACGACGACGGTCTTCCGATACGATAGCTCCGGCGTGTTGGATTGAACGAAGTCTTCAACTTCTGAAAAAGAAAAGCGAAAATCGTTCTTTATTTTTTTGCCGTCTCGCTTGTTTTTTCCGTCAGCGCGGTCAATTTTTCAAATGCCGCGCCGGAATCAATGGATTCGGCGGCACGCTGCACGCCTTCTTCGATAGTTTTCGCTTTTTCGGCGCACACTAACGCCGCCGCCGTATTGAGCAAAACGATGTTCCGTTTTCCGCCGCGAATGTTTCCGGTCAAAATTCCTTGTAAAATCGCGGCGTTTTCCGCCGCGTCGCCGCCGCGCAATTCTTCGGAAGTTGCCAATTCGCCGTCAAAATAAAGTTCTGGGAAAAAATCATACGTTTTGAAACGACGATCAAAAAATTCCGTGACGCGGCTTCGCGTTGTCATGGTCAGTTCGTCCATACCATCATAACCGTAAACCACCATCGCCCGCCGACAGCCGAGTTCCTGTAAAACTCCCGCAAACACTTCCGTCAATTTGGGCGTATAAACTCCTAATACAGCATAGCTTGCGCCGGCGGGATTTGTCAACGGACCAAGCAAATTGAATAACGTCCGAATCCCTAACGCTTTTCGTAACGGAGCAATACGCCGCATTGCCGGATGAAATTGTTGAGCAAAAAGAAATCCGATTCCGATTTCCGCGATGATTTCCTCGACACGTTCCGGTTCTAATTGCAGATTGACGCCGCACGCTTCGAGAACGTCCGCACTTCCGCAGCGGCTGGATACCGCACGATTGCCATGTTTTGCTACAATCAAACCGGCTCCGGCGGCAACAAATGACGATGTTGTCGAAACGTTAATGGTGTGAAGCGAATCGCCGCCGGTTCCGACAATATCAACCACCGGCGAACCGAGCACCTGAATCCGCCGCGCATGACGCCGCATACTTCTCGCTGCACCGACCAACTCCTGAACGGTTTCCCCTTTTGCCGCCAGCGCGATAAGAAACGCCGTAAACAACAGCGATTCTTCCTGACTCAACTCGTTTGCCGTTCCGCCAAAGACGGCGTCAAAAAGGGTTTCCATGTCGTCCGCCGAAAGGTTTTCACGCCAAATTAGACGTTTTGTCGCCCGGCGGCAGATTGTAATAAGATTTGTGCTCATCGTGCCATCTCTTTGTCTTGTTCCGAAGAATCGCAATGTTGAAAGCGTTATTATAATAACGTCATCGTTGCTTGAAAAGAGTTTCCGCACGACAAAATTGGGAGATCGCGAACAAAACGATTCGGAAAACATCTTTTCGCTAGAAAAATTCCTCTTGAATCGCCGAAATCCGTTTGTTAAACTTCACCGTTATTGGGGGAGTTTGTTTGGAAATATATTTCAAAAGCATTATGAATACGTCATGAATACGTCTTTGAAGATTTTATTTGCCGACGACGAATTGTCGTTGCAGGAACTAATGCGTCTGGAGCTGCCGAGTATGGGACACCAAGTGACCGTCTGCCCCGATGGGACAACGGCGATGGCTGCGCTGGAACGGAACGGTTACGACTGTCTGTTGGTTGATCTCGACATGCCGGGCGCCGACGGTTTGGAAGTGATCGAAGCCGCACGAAAATTTGATCCTTATGTGGACGCGGTGATTTTGACAGGCAAAGGAACAATGGAAACCGCAATCGCCGCGCTGCGGAACGGCGCCATCGATTATTTGACCAAGCCGTGCCGTCTTGCCGATGTCGAAGCGACGCTCAACCGCGTCGCCCGCAAACGCGAACTTAACAAAAAATATCTTGCCGTTAAAAGTCAATTAAAACGAATCGAAGGCGGCAACCGTTTGATTGGTTCGTCGCTTGCGATGCAGCGTGTCCATCACTTGATTAGCAAAATCGCGCCGACCGATTCTACCGTCGTGATTCTCGGCGAAACCGGAACGGGAAAAGAACTTGCCGCCCGTGCGGTTCATGATAAAAGTTTGCGAGTCGAGCAACCGTTTGTCGCGATTAATTGCGGTGCGTTGCCGGAGAATCTGATTGAAAGCGAATTGTTCGGACATCGGAAAGGAAGTTTCACCGGCGCGGACGAACACCGCGCGGGGCTGATCGAAGTGGCGAATAAAGGAACTTTGTTTCTCGACGAAATCGGCGAACTCCCGAAAGGAGTGCAGGCAAAACTGCTTCGCTTTTTAGAAAGCGGCGAAGTGCGGCGAATCGGCGAAAATCAATCGGTCGTGTGCGACGTGCGGGTCGTGTGTGCAACGCTGCGGAATCTCGAAGAGATGGTACGTATCGGCGATTTTCGGGAAGACCTTTGGTTTCGTATCAATACGTTTGAAATCCACCTGCCGCCGCTTCGGGAACGGCTTGAAGATTTGCCGGAACTGATTCAGCATCTTGCCAAACGTTACGCAAACAGTCCCGCTGCGAAATTACGTTCGGGACACGATCTCTTCACGAAAGAAGCGTTTGCGATTATGCAGCGTCATCCGTGGCCCGGCAACGTGCGTCAACTGGCAAACGTCATCGAACACGCCGTTATTCTGTCGGATGAAATTCCGATTGGTCACGAGGCGTTACCGCAACCATTTTTGCGAATGCAACAATCCGCGACGGCAAATAGGTCGCCCAATGCGACAACGTTAAGCATTGCGGACGTCGCGGAGATGAAATCTTTCGATATAAAGTTTGACGCAAAGCAGGAATCGGCAAGAAGCCTGCGAAGCAAAGAAATGGAAGCGATCTACGACGCGCTGGCGCGTCATAACGGCAACAAAAACAAAGTCGCCGAAGAGCTTGGGATCAGCTTAAAGACGCTTTACAATAAACTCAACCAGCTTGACGCAAAGAAAATCGCGTAATGAAACGCAATTCGCAAATAAGTCAACGACTTCGTTGTCCAATCTAAAGCGTCTGGATTATAATTCAAAGCCCTCGTGGTGTACCACGGAGCCGCCGGGGTGTACCACGGAGCCGCCGGAACACGCGACAACAACTCTGTAACCGGTGACGAGCGCGCCGTAACCGGTGACGAGTGCGCCGTAACCGGTGACGAGGACTCTGTTGTCGGAGACAAAACCGCCGGATGACAATCCGAAGTTATTGAATGATAATTCAAAATCGCCGGATTGTCATCCGAAATTGCTGGGGGATTTCCGAAAAGTTTTCGGGTAAAGGACAAAAGGGACAC
>JAIRYX010000421.1 GCA_031267635.1 Planctomycetaceae bacterium | reverse complement strand
GAAAGGGAATTCGTTTTTCAAAGACGGAATTGATGCACAAAATCGTTGTCGGACTGGTCATAAATTATTGGTTCTTCGGATCTTATCCGTGTATTCAATAATTTTAGAACATGACCTAATAAATAAGGGCGGCAACGAGAAAGCCGTTCGGATAACTATACAGTTGTCCTGTGTGGATTTATTTGGTTTGGGTAACTGAATAGTTACGTCCAAACAATGAATCATTATAAAATAATCATCGCCCAACTTTTAACTTAAATTGTCATGAGTAAAAAATGTGAATGTCCTGCCGGAGTTCCTGACTGGATTGTCTCTTACGGCGATATGATGTCGCTTTTACTGACGTTCTTTATTATGCTCTTTGCGATCAGTTCCGTTGACGCGAAAAAAGCGACGGTGATGGCGAGTTCTTTGAACGCGACGTTCGGAATCCGGCAAAATCGTTATTTTGATATTCCAACCAAGTGGCCCGACGAACCGGACAATCGCGGACGCAATTTAACAACGTCCACGATCCGCGAAGGCAATCCGACGCAAGTGCGGATTCCGACTCGGATTCCCAAAGAAAAGAAAATCACCGGTATCGTTAATTTCGATTACAATTCTTCGGTTCTTTCACCGGGAGCATTGCAAACGGTGCAAAGAATCAGCGAACAGGTGAAAGGTTCAGTGCATTTGATTGAAGTGCGAGGACGCACGGCGTTAAACGAACACGGTGCGGATCAGGACTCGCTGGACTTGGCATACAACCGCGCATACAACGTGCGAAAAAGTTTAATCGCATCCGGCGTAAAAGAGTCGAGAATTTTTCTCACTGTTTTAGGAGCCAACGGCGCGTCAGACGCCCCGTCTCAACAGCAGAAGTCCAATTCTTACGTCGACGTTCTTCTTGTTCCGATGGCGACGATTGACGAGTATTAAGCAAGACACGTTACGCATGAGCTATGAACATTCAGGAAACAAAGAAACAGTTTTTTTGCCCTTTCATGGCTTATTGTGAAAAACTGTTTGTCTTCCTTTTGATGAACTTTGGATATGCTTTGATAGATCGTGCGTAACATGAGTGATTAAAACGAAAATTGGTGATTCCAATTTACTTATCATCTAACTCAAACAGATAATCATTCTTTTTTGGGGCTACGGTGGCTTGCAATAACGGTTTATCTATTTGAGCGTATTTTTCAGGAACTACCGACTTCATTTTCGGACGTTGAAAGATTCTTGCGGATGATTCCATTTGAGGTGCTTGCGATATTTTCTCTTCGGGATCATTTTTGATAGGATTCCCGTTTGCGTCCACCGCGATCATTTTTGACACAAGCACGTCGTATTCTCCGGCGATTGCTCCGGGGTTCAACGCTCCGGTTGTGAGCAATGAAAAATTTCCATCCGGTTTGGTAATGGCGGAAGCCACAAATCCCGATGGGGCTTTAGGGTGAAAACTGATTTGAGCGTCTCCCAACGGCTCGCCTTTATACATCACCTTTCCGGTTGCGGAATAAACTTTGTGTCCCTTTTCGCTGCATCCGACAAGTAAGCCGAAAAACGACGCTATCAAAATAACAGCCAAACATTTCAAAAACATTTTGTATTTCATAAAATTTTCCTTAATAAAGTTGGTTAAAAATTTTTACTTGAACAGTAAAATAAGAAAACCTTTCCCCTAATGCAACTCAAGCCGCGCGGAAAAACTCGTCTCGTCATTAGGGAAAAAGACTCTAAAATTTATGGTAGCGAGACGCTTTCTCCGCTAAAAGCACTTCCGAGTGCGCCCAATATTCCGAATATACTTGGTTCGCCGTAGTGATCTCCCATATACCACATATTTTTTGTTACATCGCCGCTGTTCACGGTGTTGCTGAGAAAATGGACAGAGCCGTCCGCCATCGCAACATTTGCGCCGCCGGTATGGTAACTGCTCAATGTGATAATCACGTTATTATTAGTGGGTTGATCCGCGAGCTTGCCGGGCATACATGACGGCGAGTTTGGCGGCAAAAGTGAAGTAAAGCCGCTCAATCCTGAACAACCGTCCGCCCAAGTCATTCCAAGAAATCCAACACTTCCGTAAGTTCCATCTTTCCAGCCATTAACGGAATTTAAACACCAAGTCATTGTTGCCGTCCAATCCGACGACCATTTTCCGGCAATATCGCCGCGTGCTCGCACATCGTTTGCCGACGACGAATAAGTCGTGTTAGAACCGCAAAGCACCTCGCCTAACAAAAACGTATTACTTGTTCCGTCGGTGATAAACGCAAAATTACGCCCATTTTGCCGAGAGAAACAGCCGCGAAAATGTTTCGGTCCATCTGGTCCGCCAGTGTTAGGATTGACTTCACCGCAAGTCCAATACGTTCCGAAATCGCCAACGCTGGCAAGATAATTACGTCGTCCGATACCGTCGCAAAGCGTTTTCGCTTTTGGGTCGGACGGGCAAATGAGTACCGAAATCTGCGTCTGCCAAGGACGGTAATTGGTATCCCAAGGGTTAGCTCCAAACGGAGCGTAATTAGTCGTCCCATTGAGCGCAGCGGCAGTTCCTCCCGCCGCGATGCTTTGGTAAAGTGCCGCTTGTTCCGTGTACGGCAGCGCTAAAACTGTCCAGCCAATACGATCATTCGGTCCCGTACCGAGCGACGGTAAAGTTGCTAACGTGTCGTGATAGTTATGACACGCCAACGCCCATTGTTTCAAATGGTTCGTGCACTGCATTCTCCGTGCCGCCTCACGCGCGGCTTGAACGGCAGGCAAAAGAAGCGCGATCAGAATACCAATAATGGCAATGACCACAAGAAGTTCGACCAGCGTAAACGCTCGGCGAACAGAAGATTTTTTTCCAAATCGGGCAGAAATGCTCGCAACAACACGGGCAAACAAGAATGAAATCGCACGTAAAAAATGGCAGACTAGCCATTTTACGTACCCCCCCCCCCGACATATTATGGCACAATTCAAAAGGATTAAACGCTTTGTTTAACTTTTTCATCGCTGAAACTCCTTAACTTTTAAGTTTTTTTGAAATTGATTGGCAAAAATCACCATTGATTTTACCTAACAGTTAGTTTTATTGATTACTATTATGCGCAAATAAACTGAATCCGTCAATAGAAATTATTGGAATTTGGAGAAATTTTTTAAAAAATATTTTAAGGCATTGGAGTATCATTCACGAAAAAGGAAGTTTGCGGGACAGTTGGGACTTATGAGGACTCATGTGGCCTACTTTTTTTGCTTATTGCACACTTTGGGAAGGGATTGGTTTATGAAATATTGTCCCCCAAAAACGAAATAGTTAGTTGTTTTTATCTCAAACGCCTCGTTTATCCCTAACACTTCTCCGCTTGTTTTTTGAAACGATTTGCTTGTCGCTGAAATTCCTCCAAAATTCTCCAGACGCTTTTGCCGAATTTTCGACGAAAGATCAAAAAGATAATGTTCGTAACCGTTGAGGAAGAGGATTTGGGTGTAGCGTTTTTCCCTAAAAGTTGTTTGACGAGAACTTCAGGGTTTTTGTTTTTGCTTTCTAAATTTTTCAGAAAAAGTCTTGTATCAAGTTTCGGAATTTCGTACAATAGAGCAAAATAAAGTGCAAGGAGACTTAAACAGTTTAACCAACTCCAAAGAATCAAACAATAATCCAGAAAAGAAAAATGTTATCATGACCCAAAAACGTAATGCGCCTTGGAGAGTGCGGTTTGCAATTTTTGTGTTTACCGTCTTGCTTTGTATTTTGATTTTTTGGATGTTCGGCTTTGTTTTGAACGACATAAAATCAATACCGGGACCGGATCATCAATCAACGATTGCTTCTCAAATTGATCCGAAACTCAAATTAGAACAAGCGGATCAACAAAAAAAAATTACGGAATAGTGCAAAATAAAAAACGCAGAGTATTAAAACATAAAAAAACATCAAAAATATTTGTACTTCATTAAGATTTACGTTTCAACCCACTTCGCGCTTTCCACTTAAACCATGCCTGATTTCATTTATACCGCCCGAACTTTGCAGGGAGAAGACGTTTCGGGGAAGATGACTGCCAATACAAAACGGGATGTGCTGGATGCGCTTGCTCGGCAGTCTGTGTTTGCGATGACGGTCGAAGACGCAAAAAAGGGACACATTGAAATTAAGCTGTTTCAGGGGCGAGCGCCGGAATCGTTGATCGCGTCTACGTTGCAGCAGTTGGCGGAATTATTGGAAAACGGCGTGGCGATTTTAGCGGCGTTTCAAGTCATTGTGCGTCAGACCAAACACGCGCGACTGAAACAAACGCTGTCCGATATTCACGACCGCGTTTCCGACGGTGAAGCGATTGACAGCGCGTTTGCGGCATATCCGAAAGTGTTCAACGCTTTGACAATCAGCATTATCCGCGCGGGAGTCGAAGGCGCGTTCCTTGAGGATTCGCTCAAGCGGGTCGCTAAATTTCTGGATGAAGCGAACGAAATGAAAAGCCGGATTATCGGCGCGATGATTTATCCGGCGATTTTGAGTGTTGTCGGCGTAACGCTTGTGTTTGTACTGCTCACGGTGTTCGTGCCGAAATTTCAGCCGATGTTTGATCTGGTGATAAACAACGGAAAAGAACTTCCGGCGATGACAAATTCGCTTATCGAGGGAAACAAACTGATTAAGGCGTATGGTTTGTACGCGCTGGGGGGCTTCGGCGTTTTAGCGTTTTGGTTATACTGTCAACTCACGACCCCTTGGGGACGCAAACTCTTGGATCGGTTGAAGTTGAAAGTTCCCATCATGGGCGAGATTTGGCTCAATTCGGCGGTTGCCGGATTTTGTCGCGTTCTCGGAACGTTATTGGCAAACGGCGTGCCGATTTTGAAATCGCTGGAAATCAGCAGTCAATCGACCGGAAACCTGATTTTGGCGGAAGCGATAACGAAAGCTGCCGAAAGTGTGTCGTCCGGCGAGTCGATTTCCAAGCCGCTCAATGAGACAGGAATTATGCCGCCGCAGATTATGGCGATGATTTCCGTTGCAGAGGAGTCGAACGCGCTGGAAACGGTACTTGTCAACGCCGCCGATACCATCGAACGAAAAGTGGCGAGGAAACTCGACATATTGGTACGCCTTGTGGAGCCGTTGATGCTCCTTATTATGGGCAGCGCCGTTTTGTATATTATTATTGCTTTGCTGTTACCGATTTTCAGCATGGATATTACAATGTGAAAGGTAAAAGGAACAATTGGGACTTGAGGGACTCTTGGGATAGAGTGAAGTTTCAAAAAAAAGAAGCTCAAACAATCCTCAAAAGAGTTTCCAAAGTCGGAAAGAACAAGTCCCAAATGTAGGGGCAAAAAAACGTTTTGTAGGGACAAAAAATCTTTTGCCCCTACGTGAATCCCTCAAGTCCCTACCGTCCCTTATGTCCCTTTGAGCGAACGCCGGAAACCTAAAAGAATATTCCCTGAAAGTTTTGGGAAACACCACGACGACTTTGAATTATAATCCAGCGGCTCTGGGGTACACCACGGCGGTTTTGCGGTACACCACAGCGGTTTTGCAGTACACCCCAGCGGCTCTGCGGTACACCCCAGCGGCTCTGCGGTACACCCCAGCGGCTCTGCGGTACACCCCAACGGCTCTGCGGTACACCCCAACGGCTCTGCGGTACACCCCAGCGGCTCTGGTAAACACCGCGAGACTTTCGCGGAAGCCCCCTAAATCATTATCAATAAACAATTTAGCAAAAACAAAAGAAAAAAGCCGATGATTCCAACTCCAGACGGGTTGCCGGAGAACTGCAAGCCCGCTGTTCGAGTCGGCGGCGGTTGTTTTTTTCGCTCTGTAGAAAAAAATGCCGCGAACGGTTACAAAACTTTTAACTTTCATCCCACCTTAACTTTTCTCAAAGGAGAAACTTATGACGAAAACAAAGAAAAACATGTTACTGAAACTGAATTGGAAACGTCAACGCGGTTTTACGTTGATTGAACTTCTGATTGTGCTTGCCATTCTCGTCGTGATTATGGCAATGCTATTGCCGTTAGTGTTTCGACGGTATAACCAATCGTTAGTGAAACAGGCGCGGCTTGAGATTAACTCGCTGGACGCCGCGTTAAGTCAATACAATGTTGACACCGGATCGTTCCCCACATTAGAACAAGGGGGACTTCAGGCGTTAATTTCACGTCCGCAAGTCACGGTAAACGCGATGACGGCGGGGCAGCCGACCGCTAATCCCGCAACTCCATTCAGCGGAAATCCGCAGCCCGGTCAACAAGGATTTTCCGCTCCGTTTCCTGATGGAGCAGGCGGCGCGGGTGGTTTCGGCGGCGATATGGGCAACGGATTCGGCGGATACGGAAATCCAACCATGCCGCCCATGGGAAACCCTCAAGGAAATAACAGTATAGCGTACGCTCCGCAAGGACAATTTGGTCAATCGCCTAATCCTAATATGGGAATGCCGATGATGGGAACCCCAACAGGGACGCCTAACATGGGAGCCGATCCGACAATGGGCGGCAATATGGGGATGCCCGGCATGGGAACCGATCCGACAATGGGCGGCAATATGGGGATGCCGAGCATGGGAACCGCCCCGGCAATGGGCGGCAGTATGGGAATGCCTAGCATGGGAACCGATCCGACAATGGGCGGCAATATGGGAATGCCGAGCATGGGAATGGATCCGGCAATGGGCGGCGGTATGGGAATGCCCGGAATGATGGGAACCGCCCCGGCAATGGGCGGCGGTACCGGAAATATGAATCCGCAAATTTTGGCGTTGAAAGCAAGGCGAGCCGCTGCGAAATGGGACGGTCCTTATTGGTCGGAAGCAGTCATTCCAGACGATCCTTGGGGAAAACCTTATCATTATGAATACCCGACAAATCGAACATTCGGCGGAAAACCTGCCGTGTGGTCGGAAGGACCGGACAAAACAGACGGTACGGAAGATGATGTTTGCAATTATAGCTTAGAGGAAACGCAATTCTTCAACTCGCAACATCAATCGCAAACGGGCGTCAATCCTGCCAATCCGGCAGGAACGTTGCCCTCGCCGAACTATTTGACTCAAGGGGTTAGCGGTGTAGGAGGAACAGGAATGTCGCCCGCGCCAAACGGATTTCCTGATTCCACCGGTAACAGGGGCATGGGCTACGGCAACACAGGAACAGGAATGCCGGGAATGCCGCCGACTCAAGACTATGGGAATCCCGCCAATCCTCTGAACGGAATGCCGCAAAACGGAATGCCGC
Source organism: Planctomycetaceae bacterium (assembly GCA_031267635.1). Taxonomy (GTDB): domain Bacteria; phylum Planctomycetota; class Planctomycetia; order Pirellulales; family Thermoguttaceae; genus WRMR01. The sequence goes on along the minus strand of JAIRYX010000421.1, from coordinate 1,716 downwards.
CAATGGGTAACGGTTTTTAAAATGGACGTCGAAGTTACTTTATTTTTCTCACAAAGACACGGAGATGCCAAGAGTTTTATTTTTAGGCGTCTTCATGGTTTTGCGTGTCTTTGTAGCAATAAAATTTAAAGTATGATGAGTAGAGTTGATGTATTTTTTAAAAAATTTCCCAAACACGTCCTATCATTTTGATTTGCAGCGTCGCTCGCAACAAGCGTTCACCTTATTGGAACTCTTGATTGTGTTGTCGATTATCGTTGTTATTGCCGCGATAGGAATGCCGGGGTTGATGCGGATGAACGTGCGAAACCGGATTGACAGCGCCGCCAGAGAATTGCAATCGGATCTCAATCTGACGCGGCTTGAGGCGATGAAATCGGGCGAACCGCTTGTGTTTCGATTTCAGTCCGGTACGGGAAACTACGAAATTTTATCCAAACAGGAATACGACCGTTTGACTCCCAAACAACCGCAATCGACTTCCGGTTTGAACGGTGAAATTGCCGGAACGGACGCTTCTTTCGAAGAAACACTTTCCGGCGATACGTCGAGCATTGATCCGTTGGATATAGAACAGGATGATATTGTTGGTTCGATTCCTCCGTCGTTGGGAGATTACGGCACGACAAGTTTAGCCGAAACGCTGGCAAATACGTCGTCACCTGCACTAACCGATTACGGAATGCCGTCCTCGTTGGGCGATTTGGGTGAAGCGTCGTCGCTCGGCAATTTTGGCGACGCACCGTCGTTAGGTGATTTAGGCGATGCGCCGACCGTTGCCGACCGATTCGCTCAACCGATGGCGACGCAGCAAATTGCCGCGCTGCCGGTCAGTAAATTTATGCCGAAACAAAAAGAATTGTCGGACGATTTGATTTTTGCCGACGTCGCGTCATATCAGCCGGAATTACAACAAGATATATCTATCGGCGTTGCGCAAAACGGATTCCAACAAAATTTCATGCCGAACATATCGCCGCAAAATATGTCGTTACAAAATGCGTCTCAACAAAGCAGATGGTCGGAGCCGATTTTCTTTTTTCCGAACGGGCGTACTTCCAATGCGCATTTCGCGGTCTGCACAACCGGACGCTACAATTATTTTGTTGACGTTTCCGTGCGCGGCTTAACCGGAACCGCCCGCATCGGAAAAATTGACGTCTGGTCAGGTAAACAGTAAAACTAGATTTACCAACGCCTGTAAGCTGGTATCTTGCAACGCTCTTTTGTCTCCCTAGTCATTCATGCGTCTTTTATATTCCTTGTGTTCCATGCCTTCCTGTTTACTTCTCTGTCAAAATCGACACTGGTACTAGTCAAAAGTATTAACACAAATATTACGCGGTGCTTTGCAAGAGTTTTTTGATAGTGGACGGTAGTTTTTTGATTTTTCTGGGGTCGTCGTTCACGAGATCTCAACAATCGACGATTCTTAACAACACAAACAAGCCCGATAATAATGTTCCCGCCGTGGGCGGTCTGCCGTGTGTTTGACTCTTCCCGCTCAACTTCACCAACACAACGTTCAACTCCTCCGCCTCAACACTCGTGTTTCGCTGTCAACTCCAAACGACCGAACAAGCCATTGATACGACCATTATACCATCCGTGGCTATTAACCGTCACTTTTCAAATCATGTCGATTGGTTATAATATTGACGTTGTGTTTAGGATATTCCATTTTTACCAAGGAGGTTATCATGCTTCGCCGAGATT
>JAIRYX010000398.1 GCA_031267635.1 Planctomycetaceae bacterium | reverse complement strand
GGCATAATAATAATTCTCGACAAACTGTTTTTTATTCGTATCATTTTTGAAGGGTAAAAGTGAAAACAAAGATTGTTGAAAAAAATACAGTATAAAAATGACGCTCTATTTTGGCAACTACTGTTCCGATTTCGCTCGCACACACGCGCTCCGTTTTCGCTCGGACATGACCCGTTATACCGTAAAATCCGGTTTGATCTCCATTCATAAAACCGAAAACTCAAGTGCAAGGAGTATAACAATAAATATTGGTAGTGATCGTATCAAAGCAACAGGCGGACATCCGTTTTGGGTGATTAACGAGAATGATTTAGAAAATCGTCCATTGTGCAATTGTCTGCCATGTACTGAACAAAATCTCACGCCTTATGGTCGCTGGGTTTATGCGAGAGACTTACAAATTGGCGATGTAATCCAAAGCCGTGTTAAAGAATCATGCCGCATTACTGATTTGACTATTGAAACCAGCGAAACATTGGTCTATAATTTCCTCGTTGATGACTTACATAATTATGCGGTTAGTCAAAATGAGGTTCTTGTTCATAATACGAATAGCCCCAAAAAATTTGATGATATTCCTGATAATCAGAGAGCTTTCGTTAAAAAAATATTTTGAAAATTTTCAAAATATTTTTCCCAAATTCCAACAATCCGTATTGACGGAATCACTTTATTTGCGCATAATAGCAATATAACAATGATTTACTGTCAATGGCAAAATTATTATGATTTTTGTCATTCCATTTCAAAAAAACTTAAAATTAAGGAGTTTCAGTGATGAAAAAGTTAAACAAAGCGTTTGATTTTTTTAGACTACGTAAAAATGTATTGGGGGGGGGGGGTACGCAATATGGTTAATAAACCATTTTTTACGTGCGATTTCATTCTTTTTTGCCCGTACTATTGCGAGCATTTCTGCCCGATTGGGAAAACAATTTTCTGTTCGCGGCGCATTTACGCTGGTGGAACTTCTCGTCGTGATTGCGATCATTGGAATTTTGATTGCGTTACTTCTTCCGGCGGTTCAAGCCGCGAGAGAAGCCGCAAGGCGAATGCAATGCAGTAACAACCTCAAACAGCTTGCGTTGGCGTGTCATAATTACCATGACACGATGAAAGTTCTTCCGTCAAGAATGACGGGACCGTCTCAATCTGAAGCCCGTTTGAGTTGGCTTTACGCCGTATTACCTTACATGGAGCAAACGGCGTTGTATCAGCAAATCAACACAAAAGGAACAAGCAACGCGGCAAACGGAACTACCAATTACTCGCAAATTCCTGTTCCTTGGGACGGAAATTTTCTTCCTTGGCGAGAAACGATCACTGCGATTCTTTGTCCTTCCGACGGTGCGGGAAGAGAAATAGCGGGAGGCGTCGCTAACTCCAGTTACAGTTGTAATTGCGGCGATCTGACTTATTGGCATACTAAAAACAAGCAGGACAATAGAGGTCGCGGTACATTTCTCGCACTGATACATCGCGACCTCGCCGCTATCACCGATGGAACATCGAACACGTTTTTAGCATCCGAATCGTGTATTTTCAGCGGTAATCTCAACGCCCGAAAAGGAGGAATCGCACTTAATCGAAACGTTCAAACCGGTACTCCGGCGGCATGTTGGGCGGCTCTTGACCCGAATGATAGCAACCGTGTTGTTAATCCCGTTTATAATGTGGGCGGACGCAATTTTTGCGGCGTTCGGTGGCCCGACGGTCTCCCCATGAGTACTGGCTTTTACACGATTTTGGGACCAAACGCCCCGACATGTTTCGACAACTCCGACGCCAACGGTTACAACGTCGGAATCACTCGTTCCGCGTCAAGCTGGCATACCGGCGGTGTGAATTGCGCTTTGGCGGACGGTTCGATCACTTTTGTGAGTGAAACAGTTGACGTCGGCGTTACAAGCGATCCGATGCCTTATACCGATCACACGAATTGGCATGACAGTGGGAACAAAAGTCCTTACGGCATTTGGGGAGCTTATGGAACGGTCGCACACGGCGAAAGTAAGTCGTTGTAATGTAGAAAAGTCTTCAAGGTAACGGTAGCGTTTCCGCTTATACTCCTCACACTTTAAATTTCGATTTTCGTTATAAATAAGGGACCAAAAGGACTTTGGGGGCATAATGTAACGCGGTGATCTGTCTTTAAAAACGAATTTTCAAGTGCGAGGAGTAGAACTGTTTTTTTGAACAAAAAATCGCTTTACCCTGTCCTTGGTGTCCTTTAAGTCCCTTATGCCCCTCAAATTTTAAGGAATAAAAACATGTTCAAAATTTTATCAATCACAGGAATGTTACTTGTAGGTTTTGTCATTTCAGGATGCGATAAAAACAACATTGCGACGTTGCCGGTGGAAATCGCCATTACCTATCACGGCGAAAAAGTGGAAGGAGCGTTGGTAACGCTTGCGCCGAAAGTCAAAGACGGTACGCAACGAACGGCAACCGGCATGACGAATGCCGAAGGCAAAGCGGTTGTTTTAACGCCTGCCGGAGGAAAAGGAGCAATGCCGGGAGATTATAAAGTGACGGTGATGAAAACACCGTTGATTGGTGGTGGTACGGAAGAATCTGCGCCGCAATACAACACCTATGAAGAAGCGGTTGCCGCCGCGTCCTCAAAAAATCAATCCGTAATACCGAACATTGATCCAAAACATCAATTACCCGCCAAATACGCGGCGGAAAAAACAACCGATTTGGAAATTACTGTCGCCAAAGGAAAGGAAAAACGCTGGGTTTTTGAACTCAAAGACTGACGACAAACCAACGTTTCCCTAGAAAATTTATTGTCTCTTGTTTTCATTGGGGAGTTTGTTTATAATAAAAAATAAGCTTATTTACTTCGCACTACGAAAGGGGATTTGTGGTTTCACGCAAAATCCCTTGAACTCCCTCCCATCGTTACCATTCCAATTATTTTTACCAGAGGAGATACTCCCATGTTGCTCAAACGCTTTTTTTCTACCCTTCTGTTTTTCTGTCTGGTCGTGACGGTTTTGGCGGAAGAGCCGGTGTTGAATGTTCCGATTTTGTTTGTCAAACGGCACAATTTTCTTGGACTGCATATTTATGACACGTTTTATAAATGGCGTCCCGGCGGCGGAATTTATGTCCTCGAAAATCCCGCCGACCCGCCGGAAAAACACCGGATTCGCACCGTGATTGATCCAACTACGCCGGAAACGCTCGGCGAGGGCGTTTACAGTCACCCCGACCTTTCTTACGACGCAAAACACGTTTTATTCTGTTTCAAAGCGTCGCAATACGGCGGCACGTCGATTTACGAAATCGGAATTGACGGTAAAGGTTTGCGGGGGCTTACCGATTGTAACTCCAATGTCTGCAATAAATATCAGGGGGTGGGCAATGGGAATCACGACGTTATGCCCGCATATCTTCCCGACGGACGAATCGTGTTTACCTCGACACGATATAGCGGCTTGGTTCCTTGTGCGAACAACGGCGTAAATATTCTGCACGTCATGAACGCCGACGGTAGCGATATTCACCCGATTTCGGTCAATAATGTCAATGAATTTGATCCGTCGGTCATGCCGGACGGACGAATATTGTTTGGGCGTTGGGAGTATATTGATAAAAACGCATTGACTCAGCAAAGTACCTGGACGGTCTATCCCGATGGCACCAATGAAACGGCGCAATTTGCGAACAACCTCGTTTTCCCCGAGGCGACGCTCCAATTGCAGCCGGTTCCCGGCGCATCATACCTCGTTTGCAGTACGTTTGCGAAACATAACGGACCGCCGCGCGGTTCGATTGCGATGATTGATCTCCGCAAAGGCAAAGATGAAATCTCGGCAATTACGAATTTTGAACATCCCGATAATCCAACGTATGATCTCGGCGAATCGTGCGACCCTTTCCCTCTTTCGGAAAATCTTGTGCTTTACAGCGGACAGCCGGAAAAAAACCAGAAAAACGCTTTGATGCTCATTGACCGCAACGGCAAACGTCAAACGCTTTTGACCGACACGGCAATAGATTTGCATAACCCGATCCCCGTTGAGCCGCGTCTGGTTCCGCCGATTTTGTCCGATCAGACGGATCGCTCTCAAACGGAAGGACATTTCTTTGTGCAAGATGTTTACGCAGGCAATCCCGACGTGCCGCGCGGTTCGATCAAATGGCTTCGCGTGATTGAAGAAACGAGCCGCATCAGCCCGTCGCCTGGTCCTACGGTGTTGAATCAAACGTTCCTTGTGTCGGCGGCGTTGGCGTTCAGTGCGAAAAATTATATCGGGATTATTCCCGTTCAGGACGACGGCAGAGCTTATTTTACTGTTCCGTCGGGCAAAGCGGTTTATTTTCAACTGCTCGACCAAAATTATCGTCTTGTCCGCAGCATGAGAACGTTTATTCAAGCCGCACCGGGAACAACGCGATCTTGCATCGGCTGTCACGAATACACAACGCCGCTTCCCGACGCCGGACGACGCGCCATCATCGGAAATCCGTCACGTTTGCAGCCGGAGACTTGGGGGTCGGGACCAATGGATTACCCGTCGATGATTCAGCCGATTCTCGACAAACATTGCGTTCAATGTCACGGCGGTGAAAAAGGAATGGAGGCGGGACTGGATTTGACCGGCGGTTGGACGGAACATTTTAGCAACAGTTACGAAAATTTAGTCAGTCGCCGCGAGGTGATTTACGACGCACCGCTCATCGGCGGAATTGACTGCATGAACGGAACAGCGCATTGGTCGGCAAAAATTTTCGAGCCGTACCAGCACGGTTCGGGAAACGCGACGTTGGCGGACATTGTGTGCAATAAAACACATTCTCCCGACTTGACAGAAAACGAACGGGAGTTGCTTTTAGCGTGGATTGACTCGAATGGTTTGTATTACGGAACATGGAATTATACCAAAGACGGTTACGCGCTTTCGTGCGTGCCGAAACTTCAGGGCGAACTGAAAAACGTGATGCTCGAAGCCGGTTGCGGGAAATGCCATGAAAATCTTGCGCGTTTTGAGTCGGATTGGATCAATCTGGAAAATCCGCAATTGAGCCGAGTTCTTCGTGCGCCGTTGGCGAAAGAATCGGACGGCTTGGGTTTGGAATTTTGCCGCGACGCGAAAGTCGATCCAAATTGGCGGCGGTTGCAGATGGTTACGAATTCCACCTACGCCCATGCGGTAAAAGCCCTTGAACAATTTCCCAGTCAGAAATGGCGAACATGGGACAAGAGCGGCGAGCCGATTGTGTCGTTTGATTCGACGCAAAATCCGTATTATCAGAAAATGCTCCGCTTGATTCAGAACGCCCGCAGCGAGGCGTTACAGCATCCGCGAATTGATATGCCGGGCGGGGTTTCTATTGCGGGACAATTTCGTCAAATTCTTCCCGTACCGCTTCCGAAAGATTTTTCTGATTTTCACGCGGTGGTTGAATTGGACGGCGTTGTTAATCTGCGATGGGAACGTTCGACAAAAACGTTTGGGCTGACGTTCCTCGTTTACCGCAATAATGGAGCGGATGCGGATAAGGAATTGCTGGCGGAAACGACGGCGTTTCAATGGACAGATACCGGCGCGAAAGCCGGAATGAACAATTATACGCTCATCCCAAAGAGCGGCGAACAATTAGGCGATCCGCTTTCGCTTTCTGTTTCAATCCCGAAAACGCCGGTGTTGCCACGAGTGAAAACGATTTCGGCGAGTCCGACGCCGGGATGTGTGGAACTGACTTGGAGTCGTGCGGATGAAAAGATTCCGGTCTTATACGCCGTTTACCGCCGTGAAAACGACCGCGACGTATGGCAATCGCTCACCGAAACGCCGATTACGTCCGTTTCGTTCAACGATACTCAAGGCGATGCGAAAAAAGCGTATCAATACGCCGTTTCAACGGTTTCACGTCGCGGAGATTCGGGCGAATATTCCGAACCGGTTGTCGCCGCGCCGCTGCCCGAACCGCACGACGTGTTGTTCAATCTTTCCGATAACATTGCAAGCGGAACATTGAGCGGCGACGCGAAAAATGTCAACGGCGTTCTTGAAATTACGAAAAGCGGTCAACTGACAATTCCGCATCAGGACGAGTACAATGCGTCGCGTAAAATTACAGTTGATTTTGAAGTGAAGATCGACGAAAAAACCGCGATGCCGATCATGGTCAGTTTCGGAAAATGGAACGAAGCGGGTTGGTTTGTGCAGTTGCTCGGCGACAAATGGCGTTGGCATTTGGCGGGCTTACACGGCGTCAATTGCGACGGCGGCTCTTCCGCTATCGGACGTTGGACACATTTGACATGTCATTACGACGGTAAAACGATGCGGATTTGGCAAGACGGCAAAATAGTTGCCGAACAACCGGTTTCCGCAATGCATGCCGCACCTTGGAACGGCAACCTTGTCATCGGCAATTATAGCGGCGGCGCAAACGATTCTTATCAACTTCGTGGAAGTATCCGAAATGTCCGCATTACCAATGACGCGAGAGGGCAGGAATAAGATTTTCAGAGAAATGATTCAATAAAACATTCCTGATTGTTTCGGATTTTAAAACAATCAGGAATGTTTTGAATGCGTTTGTGTTTTTTTTCATTTGTTGTTACAATACGTTCGTTCTATCGTGGAATTGCACAAAATGACAGATCCCAAACAATACCAGTTGGGATCACTTATTTTAGGGGCAGTGTCATAATAAAAATAAAAAACTAACTTCGCAACAGTGGATGTTTATGCCTTGTTGACATAGGCGTTGGATTTCGATGTTTAATTTTTCACTTCTTTAAGGAGAGAATTATGAAAAAGACTTTAGTGTTGTTTGCGTGTGTGTTGCTGATTTGTTCGGTGTTCGTTCAATTTCAGGTTGTTGCGGAACAAATCAATCCTGACCCTGAATGTATTGCGCTATTAGAAAAGCGAGTTGAATTGAAAAAACAAAAATTCAAGGCGTTTGGGGCGTATGTAGAAGCGGGAACTATCCCTGTCGCCCAATATGTTGACGCTCAAATTGAAGTAACCGAAGCAAAAATTGATCTTTATCGTTATGCTGACAATCAGAAAGAATTGATTACGACATTAGAAAAGCGAGTTGAATTGAAAAAACAAAAATTCACGGCATTTAAAGCGTACATGGAAGCGGGGATTATTCCTGAAGCCCAATATATCGATGCCCAAATTGAAACAGCCAACGCAGAAATCGATCTTTACCGTTATATGGGCAAGCAGAAAGAATTGATTACGACGCTCGAAGAAAAACTTAATTTGTCCAAAAAAAATTACAAATCAGTTGAAGGTTATTTTGATAGCGGTAAAATTACACCAGAACAACTAGCCGATACGCAAGTAACGGTTATTGACGCGGAATTGGAATTGAAACTGGAAAAAAATTTACAAGCATCAGAAAAATTGTCAAAGACAAATAACGAAAATTGAATAACTGTACGGTGTCTGCTTTGAATTTGTTTTAGCGATTTTCAATTTTCCTATTTTGTTTTCTGCTTATTTCGTTTTTAGGGGGAGATTTAATTGTTCTCGAAATTTTTTATTTTCCCATGTTGGAGCAATGAATCCATTAACCTCATTTTCACCTAATTTTCCTAACAAAACAACCTCAGTAGCAAAAAGTTTTTTATCACCCCGCCTCATTACCTCATTGTTCCTCTTGTTTTAATGTGGTAATGAGGTTTGGTGGTGGGGAGTATTCATTTTGGCTACTGAGGTTGTTTTGTTAGGAAAATTAGGTGAAAATGAGGTTAATTGTACGAGTGAACCATTTTTTTGCCAATTCCTGTTGATAATGTTTTAATCCGATGAAGAAATACATCTTTTAAAAAACAATTTTAAGTCTCGCAACTTCAAACCAATCTCCCCAACAAGTGAAATAATATGAGGAAATTTTCGAAAAAATTCCCTAAAATTTCAACATTCCGTATTGACGACCTTGATTTATCTGCACATCATAGCAACAATAAGAAAACTTACTGCTTGGCAAATATTGTTGTGATTTGTGCCAAGCAATTTCAAAAAACTTAGAATGAAGGAGTTTCAACGATGAAAAATTTGAACAAAACGTTTGATTTTCTTGGATTGTATCAAAATGTGTCGGGGGGGGGGGGTACGTAAAATGGTTAGTAAGCC
>JAIRYX010000332.1 GCA_031267635.1 Planctomycetaceae bacterium | reverse complement strand
ATCGCCCCGAAGGGGCAACCGGCATTAACCCTACGTAACAATTCAGTTACAAATTGGAGATAAATATTATGCGTATGTATCCAATCATTAAAAGACTAATCGATATTGTCGGCTCGATATTAGGTTTATTGCTTTTATCACCGATATTAATTATTATCGCAATATTGATTCGGCTAACATTGGGCAAACCGGTAATGTTTTGCCATGTTCGTCCTGGGTTGCATGCGAAACCGTTTCGTATGATTAAATTCAGAACAATGACAAATGAATGTGATGAGAATGGTAATTTATTACCGGATGAAAGACGTGTAACAAAATTTGGGCTGTTTTTACGAAAAACAAGTATTGATGAGTTACCGGAATTGTTGAATGTTCTCAAAGGCGACATGAGTCTCGTTGGACCAAGACCATTGTTAATGAAATATCTTCCATATTATACGCCGGAAGAACAAAAAAGGCATAATGTTCGCCCTGGTATTACAGGACTAGCCCAAATCAGCGGACGAAATACACTTCCCTGGAATGAACGTTTAAAAATTGATGTTGAATATGTTGAGCGTTATTCATTAATTCTTGATACTTATATTATATTTTGTACGATTGGATGCGTGTTTAGACAAAAAAATATTGTTCTTAACATGATGTTAGATTTAGATGTGGAAAGATCAAAATCACTACATACAGAACAATAGTTTATTGCTTAAACAAATAAAATAACGATAAATGAACATACTTTTTTCCTGTGCGGGTCGCCGTAATTATTTGATTCGTTTTTTCCGTGAAGCATTAAACGGTACCGGTATGATAATTGCAACGGATATGAATTTACATGCTTCGGCAATGATTGAAGCTGACGCCGCTGAAGTTGTACCAGAAGTGTATGCGCCGGATTACATTGATAAACTTATTGAAATTTGTTGCCGACATAAAGTTCAAACAATTATTCCGCTTAATGACCTTGAGTTACCGATACTTGCTAATTCCAAATCACGTTTCCAAGAAATCAATATCATGCCTCTTGTGTCGGATTGTGGCATTATTGATATTTGTTTTGATAAATGGAAAACATCTCAATTTATTCAAAAGATAGGATTGAAAGTACCAAGAACATACATAATACTGAACGAAGCGATAAAGGCAATCGAATTGAAACAGCTTTATTTTCCATTGGTCGTCAAACCGCGCTGGGGTTCCGGTTCTGTCGGAATTGAATTCGTTTATGACATTGATGAATTACAACAAACCTATCAACTCGTTAATAACAAAGTCAAACATTCCATTTTGAATCAAATCAGCCAAAACGATATAACGCATGCCGTTCTCATTCAAGAAAAAATAAATGGTACGGAATTTGGCATTGATATCATTAACGATTTGAAAGGAAATTATATTACAACAATCACCAAGAAAAAACTCGCAATGCGTGCTGGTGAAACAGACAAGGCAATTACTGTTGAAAATGCTTTGTTATCTCAAATTGGACAAATATTGGGTGAATCATTGAAGCATATTGCTAACCTCGACTGCGATGTGTTCGAATCAGAAGGTTCCTATTACGTCCTCGAAATGAATCCAAGATTCGGCGGAGGTTATCCATTTTCTCAAATGGCAGGTACGAATCTACCAGCAGCAATTCTTGATTGGCTAAATGGAAAAATAGCCGATCCAAAATATTTTCAATTTCAAACCAATGTCATTTTTGCCAAGTGTGATACGTTGGTTCAACTTTCATGAACTCTTAATTTTTCAAAAATATAAGATGTTACAGATCATACGCCGATATTTTCGTTATATTTGTTTTGCTCTTCGTGTTTTTCTTTATGAAAAGCCGCGAGGACTTGATTTCCATTTGCGTGATAAATCCTTGCTTATCGAAAGCAAAGGGAAATATCATGGTTATTCCATTACACCTGCCGGACATTTGAAACGTATTTTCTCTTACTTAAATGTTACAGAATATGATAGTTTCCTTGATGTTGGTTGCGGTAAGGGATTTGTTCTGACTAAAGCCGCTGCATTACCGTATCAAAGAGTTGCTGGAATTGATCTTTTGTCGCATTTAACCCAAATTGCTGAAAAAAATTTATCCATCCTTAAACTTAAAAATCGTATTCAAGTTTTTACAGGAGATGCTGCCGCATTTGAGTATTACGGCGATTACAATCATTTTTTCTTTTTCAATCCTTTCGATGCAGAAATAATGAAACCGGTGTTGAAAAAAATAATCGCTTCTCACTCTAATCATGACACGAAAAACGCTCCTAATAAATTAACGCTTATCTACCATAATCCGGCTTGCCATAACACAATATTGGAAACAGGTTGTTTTCAACTTGTTCATGAATTATATGATCCTCTCAAAGATTATAAAACTTATATCTATCTATCATCGTTCTAAAAATATTCCATTATCATGCCACCTAACCGTATTTACCTTTCCTCTCCTCATGTGATTTCTCCCAAGGAGCGAGAGTACCTTTTAGACGCTTTTGATTCCAATTGGATTGCGCCGTTTGGTCCGCACGTGGATGCTTTTGAACGCGAGCTGGCTCAAAAAGTCGGAGCGAAATATGCGGTTGCGCTTTCGAGCGGTACGGCGGCAATTCATCTGGGATTGAAACTGCTCGGTGTTGAAGCCGGCGATGAAGTGTTTGTCTCGTCGCTGACATTTTCCGCGTCGGCAAACCCTATCGTTTATCTTGGCGCGAAGCCGGTGTTTATTGATTCCGACCGGAAAACGTGGAATATGAATCCGCAGCTTCTGGCGGAAGAAATCAAAATATGCGCCAAACGAAACAAACTTCCCAAAGTCATTCTTCCGATTAACCTTTACGGTCAATGCGTTGATTGGAATCCAATTATTGAGATTTGCCAAACATATGAAATTCCCATTCTTGAAGACGCCGCTGAAGCTCTCGGAGCAAGCTACAACGGAAAAAACGCGGGGCTATTTGGGACTATCGGGATTTTTTCTTTCAACGGCAACAAGGTCATCACGTCGGGCGGCGGCGGGATGTTGGTGACGGATAACGAAGCGTCGGCGCAAAAAGTCCGGTTTTGGGCAACGCAGGCGCGCGATCCCGCGCCGTACTATCAACATTCCGAGATTGGTTACAATTACCGCATGAGCAATCTTTGTGCGGCGGTCGGGCGCGGACAATTATTGACGCTCGAAGAACGTGTCGCTAAACGTCGGGCAAATTACGCGTATTATAAAAAGAAACTCGGCGGCTTACCGGGAATTGAATTTATACCGGAACCAAGCGGATTTTTCTCGACGCATTGGCTGACTGCGCTAACGATTGCTCCGAAAAAATTCGGCGCGTCGCGAGAAGATGTGCGGTTAGCTCTTGACGCGGAAAACATTGAGGCACGTCCGGTCTGGAAACCAATGCACTTACAACCGGTCTTTGCCGACTGCCGTCATTGCGGCGGAGATGTTGCGGAATCTCTGTTTGAAAACGGACTTTGCTTACCAAGCGGATCCAATTTGACACGCGATGATCTTGACAGAATCATTGCGGTTATTGTCAGTCAGAATATCTCATGACAGGGTTTGCCGAACATGACAAAGGAATAGACAAGCTACGAGTTCGTTCTATAATATGGGTTTATGGCAAAAGCGTCAAAATTTTTCGATTATATTCGGCAGAGCGGACTGGTAGAACGGCAAAAACTCAAACAGCTGGCGGAGGCGGTGCGCGATGGACACGCAATCAAGCAACATCCCCGAAACGTCGAGCAAGAATTGCAGATTCTTTCTTTGCAAAACGTTACGGGATTTGAAAAGCTTTCGGTTGCCGAGCAGTTGTTGACGAAAGAGATGGTGCGGCTTGGGTGGCTGAATGCATGGCAGGTTTCGCAGCTTCTCGAAGGGCGGACACGATTCACGTTGGACGAGTATCTCATCCGCGATTCGCTCGGACTCGGCGGTTACGCCCAAGTGTTTTTGGCGGAATCGCAAAAAACATCGGAACGGGTGGCGCTCAAAGTCTTTGCAACATCTCAATCCAATCCGGAAGTGTACGAACGGTTTTCGCAAGAAATTAACTTGCAAAAATCGTTGTCGCACAAGAATATAGTACAGCTTCTCAAGTTCGGGCAAGACGGCAATGTCGATTACATGGTCTTCGAGTACATGGCGGGCGGCGATGTGCGGAAAATGATTAGAAACGAGCTACAGCTTCCGATCGTGCAATCCGTTAAGATTATCGCTCAAGCCGCCGAAGGTTTGGCGTATTTGCATCAGTGCGGGATAATTCACCGCGACATAAAGCCGGCAAATATTCTGCTGACGCTTGCCGGCGATGCAAAAGTGGGAGACTTGGGGCTGTGCGGGTATTGGAATAAAGAAGAAGCCGATCCGCGATTCGGGAAATTGGTTGGAACCGCCGATTACATGGCTCCCGACCACATCAAAAACCCGCGGCAATCTTCGCCGTTATGGGACATTTATTCGCTCGGCTGCACATTTTATCAGATGGTGACGGGAATCGTCCCGTTTCCAAAGGGCGAATCGCGGGAGAAAATTTTGGCGCATTTACGGTCGGATATGATTGATCCGCGTGTCTTTCGGAACGATTTGCCGCACGATCTAGCAAAAATCGTCGCGAAAATGACAGCGAAGGAACCGGAGCGGCGGTTCCAGTCGGCAAAGGAAGTCATTGCAGCGCTCAAACCTTGGTACTCCGCCGACAAAACAAGCATCGCCTCGCACATTGCCGACGTCGCCAAGCAACCGGAGCATGTCGCGGTGGACGCCGAAACGTTGCGGCGGTTGTTTGACTTTTCAGACCAAGCGATTTATGCGCCGGCGATGTTCGATCTGCCGAAAACGGACGATCTGCTCGATCTGCCGCAACTGAATACGCCGCAAACGTCAATGGATTCTGCCGAAAGTTTCAAGGATGTTCTCGATCTTGCGTCGGTCAAAAGCGTGCCGGTGGACAAGGAGCGTTATACAGGGGCGGTTTCGCGCGATTGGCTTGAAACAAAGGACGCGGAACATAACGTTTTACCGGTTGCGATTGACTCAAAATCGTTGTCCGAACTCGCCGCGTCGCTGCAAGAGATGGAGACGCCGCGGTGGAAACGCGATTGTTATTCCTGTATCCGTCGCAGTCTGCCGCTCTGCTTGCGGCTGTCGTTTGCAAAACGCGAAATCACGATGCGGCGTTACTGCCGAGCCATGAGAAAAAGCAGCGGAAACGAGCCGTCGTTGTTCCGCCGGTTGGGATGGCTCTTGACGGCGGACGCCTTTGACCGCCGCGGCGCGACGCCGTTACATCACAAAGCCGAGGAGAGTATTGAGGACAAGTCCGTCGGCAATCCCATGAATAATGATTTCTCGGCGAACAAAATCGAAGTCCAACTCCCCGCCGTCTTGCCGGGGCAATCGGACATAGTAACGATTGCCGTTCCGCCGGTCGTCACGGAAATGCCGCCGGAAAACAACCCGCGAATCCCGCCGCCAATTCAAATCTCTAAAGAAACCAATCGAAAACTCAAACGCCCGCCGCGAAAGTTTGAGCCGTTATCGCTGCTGTTTTGGCTTTATGTTCTTGCGATGATTGCGATGTTGGCGGCGATGGTTTGGCTTCTCGCGGGAATTGAATAATTCCCGTTACGCATTGGCGGCATATTTCATTTTACAATTCCGCCTTACGCCGGAGGCGTTCCCTTGGAATCACCCTCGGTAAGGGTGAAAAATTTTTCGCCCCTACTTTTTTTAATCAGCGGGCGTACGATGACTTATTCCTCACCTACGCGGTAAAGTTTCCGTTCCGAGCGGGAAAATCTAAATCTTCTCCAAGGAGATAATATTTCAGAGCTTCAGAATTTC
>JAIRYX010000338.1 GCA_031267635.1 Planctomycetaceae bacterium | reverse complement strand
GCTCGTCAACGCACTAAAAGAACTAATATTCACAAAAAAATTACCACAAAAAAAATCACGGAATAATTACCGAAAACGGTGGAGATTACCCGTTCGCATCTTTCGGCGATATGTCATGCAATCGGCGTGATGAAGCCGCGCGATTCGAGCGAATTGCATCATCTTCCGCTTGTCATTACGGTTAAAGCGAAACGAAACGACGACGGCATGATCTACAATGAAATTCGCGGCTATGCCAAACGCGAAACTACAATTGCAAAGGCCACAACGCCGCCGCAAGTAACATCAACGCAAGCGTTGCAATATCTGCAAACATCTGTTGATGAAACTGTTCCGCCGTGGGAGCGGTAAAGTAACAATGATTAGGATTCGTAGGATTATAAGATTCTCTTGTCTCAAAACGTAATCCTAAAATCATCGAATCCTACAAATCTTAATTCAGACATCTTCAAGAAAGAAATTTTATGGGACTTTTTTCACGCAATAAAGGAAAGAACGGCGAGTGGGAACTTGCTCACGAATTAAGCCGCGTGCTGGGAATTACGGCACGCCGCGGCGTTCAATTTCAAGGAATTCTCGATTCGCCCGACGTCGTTACCGATATTCCAAACGTTCATATTGAATGCAAACGCACGGAACGATTACAAATTTATGACGCAATGCAACAAGCAATAGAAGACGCGGGAATATCAAAAATTCCTGTTGGCTTACATCGCCGAAACAGAAAAGATTGGCTGGTGATTGTTCGCTTGAACGATTTACCTGCGTTAGTTCAAAGTATGGCAACATGTGGCTGGAGCAAGGATGCGTCAGAAAATTTAGAACAATAAAGAAGGATTTACCATTTACTTGCACTTTTTTGAAACGGTTGGGATCGGAATCTCCTACCTAAAAGGATTTCCAATGAAAGAATTGACAATTATTGACGACATGAAAAACGTGCTTCCGCCATTGTCAGATACGGAATGCGCGGGACTTGAAGCGGACATTTGGGAACGCGGCTGTTTATCGCCGATTGTTGTTTGGAACGGTACGATTGTTGACGGACATCACCGATATTCAATATGCAAGAAATATAATGTTCCGTTTGAAACCAAATCGCTTGAGTTTTTGTCATGGGACGCCGCGAAATTATGGGCATGGTCGCATCAAGAGAACCGCCGCAATTTGACGGCGTTTCAGCGTGCTGAAATTGCATTGCCATTCAAGACAATGTTTGCCGCAAGAGCAAAAGAAAATATGTCGGCATGCGGTGGTGATAAGATACGAAGTAAAGAGGAAGCGGGGTTGTCGAATTCGATACACCCGCTCAATAAAATTGATACGCGGGCTGAAATCGCCAAAATTGCGAACGTTGGCAACAATACGATTGCTCGTGTTGAGTATCTTAATGAACACACGGACGATGAAACAAAAGAAAATCTCCGCAATGGTGAAACGTCCATTAATAAAGAATATACTCACTTGCGTGTAGCGCAAGAAGGCGAAACATCAGACTTCGACCCTGAATCACTCACGCCGACTTATCCGAATGGTATCGGTAAATTCAAAGAACGAGTTACACTTCAAAATATCTTACTGCAAGAAACCGAATCGATTGTGGATTGCTTGTTTAGTATTTTTGACGTGGCGTATCGTGAACAACTGATGCTTGACGTCTTGGAAAAAGCCCGAATTGACGACGGCGAAGAAACCGTTCATCAAATCGTGCAACGTATCAAAGAAAGATTCTAAAATAAGATTAACATTTTTTTAATGAAAGATTTTCACATGACATTTCAATTACCTGCATCCGCCGAACAATATCGTTCTGTGTTTCTGATGGAAGTGACGCCGAAACTTGCCGCCGAATGGCTGGGCAAGAATTATTTGAATCGCAAACTTGATTCGGTTATCGTGAATCGGTATAGCCGTCAAATTCTTCACGGAGGTTGGCGGCGGACGCATCAAGGGATTGCGTTTGACAGAAACGGCGTTCTTCTTGACGGTCAACATCGGTTGGCGGCGGTTTGTTTATCAAATGTGCCGGTCAAAATGCTGGTGTTCGTCAATCAGAGTTTCAATAATCACGAAGTTATTGACGGCGGAAAGCCCCGCACGAATCTTGATGTGATTCAATTGGAATTGCAGGATAGCAGGATTACCACGAAACATCTTTTGACGCTTCGTGCGATGTATGGCGGTCGTCTTGCCGTCCGACCGAATTTGAGTTCCAAAGAAATCAACGACGCTTATAAATATCACAACGAGTCGATTCAGTTTGCCGTCAATCAAATGGAATTAACGTATTTGCCGCGAATTGACGATCCGACAGTGCGCGGCGTGATTGCCAGAGCGTTTTATTACGTTCAAAAATCGCAATTGCAGATATTTTGCGAGGGGCTTTGTATGCCGTACAAGACATTGAATGTCATTACTGACCTTCGTAACTGGTTGATTACGTTGAACGATCAGCGTCAAGCGACACGACGTGAAATTTACAAACGCATGGAATATACATTGCTTGCGTTTGTGTTGAAAAAAGAAACAGTGAGTATTCCGTTTATGACCCGTGAATTGTTTCCTTTAAAATAACAGAAAAGAATGGCTTGCGATTCTTCGATTGAACAATTTACCTGCGTTAGTTCAATACTCTCGCATTACAGGAGAAAAAGAATGCCGACATTGATTGATCCGAAACTTATCCGCACCGACCTTGAAACGCAGTCGCGGATTGCGTTGAACGAAGAGATCGTGAAAGAATATGCCGAAGCGATGGAAGCGGGAACGGTCTTTCCCGCAATTCTCGTTTTTTACGACGAACCGCATGATCAGTTTATCCTTGCGGAGGGTTTTCATCGGCTTGCGGCGCATAATAAAGTCAAGCCGAACGAGATGATTCTTGCCGAACAACGGCTCGGAACGATTGACGACGCGCGTTGGGCAAGCATCGGCGCGAACCAGTCGCATGGCTTACGGCGGACAAATGCTGACAAACGCAACGCGGTAAAACAAGCGTTATTACATCCGAAAGGAGAAAATTTAAGTGACCGTCAAATTGGTCAACATGTCGGGGTTCACCATGATACTGTTGGAAAAATCCGGCATGAATTAGAATCAACTGGCGAAATCCGCCAGATAGAAAATCGAACTATTCAACGCGGTCATCAAGTTTATCAGCAACACACAACGTATATTTGGTTCAACTCAAAAGCCGAGTCTGCTTGGTAACGTTTGTGCGAAATGTTTTTATTACGACAAAGACCGTTGCACGAACGACGGTTCAGAACCGGTTACTTGGAATCCTGCGTGCGAAGAGTTCAAAGCGAAAATCGAAGAGCCGCCGAAGCAGGAAATTCCGCCGCCGGATTACGACAATATCAAATTTGCCGAGTTCAAGAAGAAACCGAAAAAAACGAATCCGAACCAATATCGGCGTTTGAAAAATTGTTTGACCGTTCATCTCCCGTCGGACAATCCGATGCTGTTTGCGGTTGAACTCCGCAACCGATGGTCGCCGGAATACTTAACGGCGTGCATCGCGGTATTCAAACACGTTCTAACAGACAACGAGTGAGTATAGAGTGATGTAAGATAAAATCCTAAAATCATCGAATCTTACAAATCCTCATTCAGACAATTTTACACTTTTTTCTAAACAACAATTAACAAATTTTTATAAAGAAGGCAAAAGGGATGATGCAAAAATATGTGATACTTATATCAAGGTTTACGATTGCCGGACGGCCGTATTGTAAAGCGGATTTATGCGGTGTGCGATTTTGGCAGCGTGAAGAAAGGGACGATTGGCGTGTTTATCGAATGCCGCGATAATTTGTCTTACACTGGAAATTGCTGGGTGGCGGACAACGCGATTGCCGCCGGTTAGAGTCGCGTCAGCGGCGATGAGATGAGAAAAGTATAAAAGAATTTTAAACGATAGCACACGCGGAATACGCTGACCATCGCAAAAATCTGTCTGTTGTATTTCTTCGACAAGATGAACAGGATCATCTTAAAACCATTCTGTCAATCTTGTAAATCCTGTCTAAAAATATCTGTGCAAATCTGTGTCAATCTCTGGATATAAACAAAGGTTTTCGATGTACGTTTTACGTCCTTATCAACAGCAAGCGGTGAATGCGGTTTATGATTATCTTCGCAACAAAGACGGCAATCCGTGCGTGGTTTTGCCGACCAATGAGATTTCCGCCGCCGGAACGTGAAGCGCATGACGCCAACGCTTCCAATAAAGGAATCTTAAGCGGCGAAATTGTCGATACGGAATACGACGTTCAAATCGCATCATTAAATATACGCTCAATAAAAAACCGCATTCCGTTTCAGAAAATTTTGACGATGAAATTTTTGATGAAAATTATGATTCGTTGGAAGAAAAATATAACGATGATGATATTCCGTTTTGATTTGATTTTTTTCTCACAGACGTCAAAACAACAATTGATTTTACTCATCGTTCTCAATTGGGGAGCGGTGATTTGTTATTTATCGGAGTGTTTATGGAAATGCAAGATAGTGGAAAACGCGAGGCATTTTCAGCCGGCGCGGTGCGTGATACTGCCGAAAACAAGCCGCGACCGGAACTTATTTCACCGTTTACAATAGAACGTTTAGCGGAATGGTTACGTCAAGACGCAGAAAAATATACGCCGAGAAATTGGAAGCAAGGAATCAATGTTGAACGCTGTTTTGCTTCGATGTACCGCCATTTATTGAAATATCAAATGGGCGAACATGACGAAGATCATCTGCGATTATGTGTATTTGCATGTTTATCATGCACTATGAAAGTATGATAAAACGCGGCGTATTGACGGCGCCGTTGTTGGACATGCCGACGTATCGAAAGAAAACGCCGTATTTCAGCGAACAAAACGTATCGGTCATTTCCAGCGAAGCGGGTCCGAAAATTGTCTTGAAAGAAAACGTTATTGACGGCGTTCTGGAAAATTATCAGAAAGAGAACGATGAATATTGCGATTGATAAAATCATTGACACAAAACAACGGCGCAGATTAGAGTCGCATAAAGTATAAGAGTGATCGTGCATCCGGCGCACCTTTGGATCAAAACAATCGACATTTTACTAACAAAATTTTTTAGACAAGATTGACAGGATTTAAATCTATCTTGTAACTCTTGTTAATCCTGTCGAAAAAATATGTCTTATTAGGATTTTCATCAATGCCGCAATTTGCCGAAGCCGCCGACCGCCTTGTGCGGCTCGGTTATCCTATTTTTCAATGTCAACCGCGAAGCAAGATTCCGTTTGAGATTACTGCGCCCAACGGTTGTAAGTCGGCGACAGATAATCGGTCAGGTCCAAGCGAAAACGAAACAACGATTGACAAAAAAAAACATGCGCTCCGTTTTCGCTCGGACATGACCGATAACGAGAAATCGGACGCTGTTCACAAGCACCGATCAACATTTTAACAGGCGATTCATCGCGGCATAATTATGCAAGCGGACGGCTTGATCATCAAACGTTTTTCAAAAGTATTCGCATTGAACAGTCGCATTGCGAGCGTGTTGTTTTGAATCCGCTGTTTGAAATTTGGTATCGTGAAGCAATCCGCATCGGTTTATTTACGCCGCCGCGATCATCGAAAGAATTTTATGAAACGATTCCCGCGCGTTGTTTTTTATGAGACGGCATGGAGCATGTCGATCCGATGAAAGAAACGAAAGCGGCGGCAACAGCGCGACCGCGTGGTATCTTCTCGCTGATCCGTTATGGCTTGCGTCATTGGAAGTCGCGTTTCTCGGCGGACAAGATCGTCCGACGGTCGAACGCGCCGATGCGGATTTCAATATTCTCGGCGTGCAGTTTCGCGGTTACATTGATTTCGGCGTGAAAGAACAAGATTGGCGCGGCGCGTTACAAGTCAGTCCGCATTAGGATTCGTAAGATTTATAGGATTGTAAGATTTTGTTTTGAGACAAAGCAATCTGATAAATCATCACTCATGT
>JAIRYX010000321.1 GCA_031267635.1 Planctomycetaceae bacterium | reverse complement strand
TCGCCCACAAACTCAATCATTTTGCCCTCAAAGCAAAAATCTACCTAGCCGCGTCAAAAGCCGCTTGGAACGAAATGTGCAAAATTAAACACAAGGTTGATGCGTAACATGAGTTATAAAGTTTCCCTTAGTAGCCAACAAAGCCCTCAACACGCGATCTTATGCCCTTATTTTTGAGATAATGGATTTTTATCAAAAAAATTGAACGAAAAATAAGGGCGGCAATAATAATATTTTCCGATAAAAAGACGACAACTGAATAGTTACAAAAAATCAACGAACAGTGACTTAATTTTAGTAACTTATGTGCGTAACATGAGTTACTAAAACAGGAGTAAAAAATGCTTGGCAAATATCTACACCGTTTGTCCTTCGGAGGATATTATTTTCTTGCCTCTGCAATCTATGTGTTACTGATTTTGAATGTTATTGTAGCATTTATCATTAGGACATATCAATGAGATCAGTATCCATGCGGTGATTGTTTACCGCGTGAAGTTTTGAATCTTATGGATGTCACTGTATAGGTCAAGGCGACGAATCATGATTGAAACAAAGTAACCATTCACGGATCTGCCTGATTATTTCGTTTTTCGAGGAAGCAATATTTGAAAACACAATAGGCAGATCTGGTGAAATAAAAAAAACAAAATAATCTGCAAAAATTCTCAAATTGCTCTTTTCAAAACATTAAAAATTTCATATCTTATTTGACATTAAAAAAGAAAGTTGGAAAAATGATTTCCTAACAGTTTTTTAGAATAAAAATCACCTAATCAGAATGATGAAAGGCAAAGGACGTGCAAATTCATCCGCTCTCTTCCATTAGCTCCAAATCGAAAATCGGTCACGATGTTAGTGTTGGTCCGTTTTGCGTTATTGAAAAAGGAGTCGAAATCGGCGATGGTACGGTTCTCGAAGCGCGAGTCAGTATCAAAGAAGGAACGATTGTCGGCGAAAACAATCATTTTTGTGAAGGAGCGGTGATTGGCGGTTTGCCGCAACATGTCGCGGTTCCCGAAGAATGCGGAGCGTTAATTATCGGTTCGGAAAATATGTTCCGCGAAAATGTGACGATTCATCGCGCGTTGAAAGAATCAAACGCAACGATAATCGGCGACAACAATTTACTGATGGTCAATTCTCACGTCGCGCATGACTGTCGGCTCGGCGACAATATTGTTATGGCAAATAACGTTATGATTGCCGGACATGTGACGATTGGCAATAAAGCCAATATTTCCGGCGCTGTTGGCGTGCATCAATTCTGCCGCATTGGAGAATACGCAATGGTCGGTGGTCAATCGCACATCGCACAAGACGTGCCGCCGTTTGTCACTGTTGATGGTTTAACCAGCAACATTGTCGGATTGAATATGATTGGATTGCGTCGTGGCGGTTTTGCGGCAGAAGACGTCAAGCAACTCAAAGAAGCGTACCACATCATCTTCCGTAGCGAATTAGCTTGGCGTGACATTTTGAAAACGCTTGAAGAACGTTATACCAAAGGCGCAGTGGTGGAATTAACTCGCTTTTTGACAACAACATCGCGCGGAATCTTGCGGGAAGGGCGGCGTCATCCCAATGCACTTTCGCAACTCAAATTACATCGCGCAACAGAAAGCGGCGACGACGAAGTGACAACAATTCGACTTAATGTTGGGTGATTTTCATAGGATGCTCGTAACTATTCAGTCGATCAAACCACATAAAGCTGTACTGGGCAACTGGGTAGTACGAAGTCCCTCAATTTCTCTTGATATGAAAAATGTCAAATTTGTAGGTATTTTACGTTGAAAAATGTCAAGTGAAATTGAGTGACTTTGTAGTAGTTGCGGATTCTCATTCCTCAATCCTAGCGGAATCAACGCAGTTTATGGTCAGTTGAACACTTACCGCAGAATGCGCGACAACAGCTCTTCTTTTAGTTCCGCAATAGAAAAGCAGATTTTGTCCGGCTGATTGGCTTTTTGGCGTTCTATTTCTGCCGTGCTTGCCCATGCGGCGGAAATAATCGGAATGGATACGGATTTGGTGGCGGTAATATCCGTGATTGCGTCGCCGATATAAATGGCTTCGTGCGGTTGCAAATTTAATTTTTGCAAAACATTTCGCAACCCGACCGGTTTGTTCGGACCTGTCGGCGAACCGATTTCGATGGCGTCAAAAATATTTTCCATCTGAAAAACATTCAATGTGATTTTCAATGCAGGAAGTCCTTTTCCTGTCACCAACGCTAAACGAAGTCCCTGATCTTTCAGTAAATCCAAAAGTTCTCTCACGCCGTCAAACGGCTGCGGACACATTTCCCAATGCAATTTTTGATACTCTTGAAGATACATGGAAAACGCTTCGTCAAAATGTTCAGGGATCAACATCTGCAACGTTCCTTCGTCGCTCGGTCCAAATGCTGCGAAAATTTCTTCGTCGGAAAGCTTTCTTTTCTGAAAGTATTCCACGGTTCGACGAAACGCAACCACGCAAAACGGCAGTGTGTCGCCGATTGTTCCATCCATATCAAAAATCACACATTTAAGCATTGGGTTGACGTCCTTATTCCACAATAGGATAGTGTCTATAATGTAAAGGGCGTCATTATATCCGCAAGTCGTGAAAATTCAAGGAGTTCCAGGCGTTTTTTCTGCCCGATTATCGCGTACCCAAAGCCGGTTGTCGCCCGACAAACAGCCCCACGGGTTCCTCCGATGCGAGAGGCAAGTGAGATAAACGCGACTTTGGGGGCAAAGTTTTCAGAACAAGAACAACGGAAATCAAAAGAGCAACTCCTATTTCCAAAGTCACGCAATTTCACGTGGCATTTTTCAACGTAAGGGAGGTTTTAAAAACCTTCCATTAAGGTCGGTAAGTCTTTATTTTCTAATGGTAAAATTATTGGAGGTTGGAGTTTTTAGAAGTTTCCGTAAAATACCTACACTCATGTTACGCATGATCTATCGTAACTAGTCGTCCCTGAAAAAAAACAAAGAAAACTTAATAGTCGCGATCTTATCAGCCACAAGTTCATTTTGTTCGCAAGCCAAGCGGCATAGTAAGGCGAATACGAAAAAATTAGCTCGGAACTGAGCGGTTCGCCGTTTCTTGGATGAAAGTTGCGCAACTGGACAAAGAACGGGCAAGAGAGGTGTCCGTTAGTTTCTGAATCCGTTCTCGGATTCGTGAAAGTCATGCAAGAGAGAAGAAGAGTGTCGCTAGAGCTTGCGTAGAATCTTCCTCATGTTGAATCCCGCCGCAGCACCAATCGCGTTCAAGAT
>JAIRYX010000290.1 GCA_031267635.1 Planctomycetaceae bacterium | reverse complement strand
GCATGATAACCTCCTTGGTAAAAATGGAATATCCTAAACACAACGTCAATATTATAACCAATCGACATGATTTGAAAAGTGACGGTTAATAGCCACGGATGGTATAAATCATTTTTATTACATATATCACGAATACAAGATGTCCTAGTTCTTTCAACCTCATATAAAGAAACTAATTGTTTTTACGCATTCGCCTCAACGTGTAAGTAACAAAGGGAGCAGTTATCAACCCTCCTACTATTATTCCAAGAACGGTACGGCGTGATATAATTTTGTCCATATTTCTACTTATTCTCATTTATTTACTTATGTTACGCAGATACTCAAAAATCAAAAAAACGCCCTCTCAAAGTCCCAAGAGTCCCTCGTATTCCTTCGAGCGAGCGCCGAAAACCGGAAATTTGACGTCGCGAACGTAAAATTTGGCGTCATAAACCGAAATGTTGGCGTCAGCAACTCGATTGCTGGTGCCAGCAACTCAATTGTCGGCGCCAGAAACTGACTTTGGAAAGTTCCCTAAACCCTTATCAATAAATAATTTCGAGAAAATGAACCCCAAAAACCAAGAATTGCCGTCTCCGATGGGACGTCGGAGACCCGCCCGCGAGCCGTTGTCCGAGAGAAGAATCTGGACGCGAGTGTTTCCTGAATGTTCATCGCTATGCGTAACATGAGTTATTTAATATTACTACACTGTATTGTATAATAAATACTTAGTATGTTGGGAAATTATTTCATGTCAATAAGAGATTTTAAAGAATCATAAATAATTTATTCTTTTGTCGCAAGTGTATCAATTTACCGTAAAGACTTTGCTATAAATTGTTTAATAATAACGAGTTACGGATTCTTGTTTTTCGTAATCCGTAAATACTTTGTTGCCAAAGAGAGCGTTCAGCCGCTATTCCGCCTTGATTTTCTTTTCCCGTGAGGAATATAATTACAATAGGGAACTTCTAAAAACATTCTCTTTTTGCTGTACCATTTTCGTAAACATCGTATTTTACGATATAGCGTTTTTGGAAATGCAGGTTTTTAGAAGTTGCCAATAGAGAAAATTCTTTCAAAACCCCAAAACATTTAGAAACAAGGACAAAAGAAATGACAGAAAATTACCCGAAAATCGGAATACGTCCCATTATTGACGGGCGTCGTCAAGGAGTCCGCGAGTCGGTGGAAGAAACGACGATGAATATGGCGATGAATGCCGCCGCGTTTTATCGCCTGAGTTTGCGTTATCCTGACGGCTCGCCGGTGGAATGTGTTATTGCCGACACATGTATCGGCGGCGTGAAGGAAGCGGCAAATTGCGCCGCGAAATTCGAGCGGGAAAATGTCGGATTGTCGCTTTCTGTAACTCCGTGTTGGTGTTACGGTTCGGAAACGATTGACATGAATCCTTTGATTCCGAAAGCGATCTGGGGATTCAACGGCACGGAACGTCCCGGAGCCGTTTATTTGGCTGCCGCGTTAGCCGCTCATAATCAAAAGGGCTTACCGGCGTTCGGCATTTACGGACAGGACGTTCAAGACGTCGGCGACGCGACGATTCCCGACGACGTGCAGGAAAAATTGCTTCGTTTCGGTAAAGCCGGTTTAGCCGTTGCGTTGATGCGCGGGAAATCTTATCTCGCAATCGGCACGGTCTCGATGGGAATCGCCGGTTCGATGGTCAACGCCGATTTCCTGCAAAATTATCTTGGAATGCGGACGGAATACGCGGATTGCTCGGAGATTATACGCCGAGTCCAGCAAAATATCTATGATCAAGACGAATATCAAAAAGCTCTCGCGTGGACAAAAGCCCATTGCGCGGTCAACGAACTTCCCGATCATAATTCCGACGCGATCCGACGCTCACGACAGCAAAAAGATGAAGATTGGAAGTATGCTGTCAAAATGACTCTGATTATGCGCGACTTGATGGTCGGTAATGAAAAATTAGAGCAAATTGACTTTGTTGAAGAATCGCTTGGACATAATGCGATTGCGGGCGGTTTTCAGGGACAGCGTCAATGGACGGACTTCATGCCGAACGGCGATTTTTCGGAAGCGATTCTCAATTCCTCGTTCGACTGGAACGGTATTCGCGCTCCGTTTGTCTTTGCGACGGAAAACGATCATCTGAACGGAATAGCGATGTTGTTCGGTCGGTTGTTGACAAATACCGCTCAAATGTTTGCCGACGTGAGAACTTACTGGAGTCCGAAAGCCATCGAACGAGTGACCGGCTGGAAACCGGAAGGGATTTTAGTGGACGGCGCAATTCACTTGATTAATTCCGGTTCCTGCACATTAGACGGAACAGGACAGCAAAGCAGAAACGGTCAACCGGTGATGAAACCTTACTGGGAAATCACCGAAAAAGAAGTCGCCGACATGCTTGCCGCGACGCATTGGGGTCCGTCTTCGCTTGAATATTTTCGCGGCGGCGGTTATTCGTCCAAATTCCTGACCAAAGCCGGAATGCCCGTAACCATGAGCCGTTTGAACATTGTCAAAGGATTAGGTCCGGTTCTTCAAATTGCCGAAGGATGGACGGCGACTTTTCCTGAAAAAGTATTCAACATCATTGATCAACGAACAGACAAAATGTGGCCCTCAACGTTTTTCGTTCCGCGAATTACCGGACAGGGACATTTCAAGAACGTCTATTCGGTAATGAATTATTGGGGAGCTAATCACGGCGCAATCAGTTACGGACATATCGGAGCCGACTTGATTTCATTTGCTTCGATGTTATCCATACCGGTATGTATGCACAACGTGGACGAAGATTTCATCTTCCGTCCCTCGGCATGGTCGGCTTTCGGAGCAGATACGGAATCCTCCGATTACAGAGCGTGTGCAAATTATGGATCTTTGTATCGTTAGCGAAACGGCGGAAAGTAGGATAAGCGGTTTGGTCGGGTTTGTAAGAAAAG
>JAIRYX010000288.1 GCA_031267635.1 Planctomycetaceae bacterium | reverse complement strand
GCATGATAACCTCCTTGGTAAAAATGGAATATCCTAAACACAACGTCAATATTATAACCAATCGACATGATTTGAAAAGTGACGGTTAATAGCCACGGATGGTATATAATTTTATTTTCTACAAAAAAGTCCACACGTCGCGTCCCAATATCAAAACCATCGTAATAGATAGTCATTTCCATCTCTCTTTGGAACGGCAGGTTTTGTTTTTTCATTTCAATAGCTAATGCCCTTTGATAAATGACTTCCTGAAATCCATTGCCCAAAACGTTATGCACTCTCATTGCACAACCGATTATCTTGTGAGTTATCTCCTCGTATTGCATATTTTATATTCCACCATCAATCCTAGCATCTTTCTATCTTATAAATCCTAATTCAGACAATCTCTTTCACTCTCTCAAAAACCTGTATTCATAAACTTGCGGCTGGATTTTCTTTGCGAGTTCCGCCCACAAAAATGTTTCAGTAAACAGATTTCCGTTTTCTGGATAGACAAGAAAATCCACTCGCTCATCTTTGACCGAGACACGGTAATTGTAAAAGAATGTATCTTTCACCAACAATCGCAAGTCATCTTCGCTTTTGACTTGCGAAAATTTCTTGTAGGAAAAAAGGTGCTTTTGTTTTGACATGCGCGTTGGGAAAATAAAACACAGAATTGTGCGAAATATTATAAAACTTTTTAATTGTATCAGAAAAAATAGATTTGACCACTGGAAAAAGAGAAAGAAACATAGATTGTACAAGAAGTTTTGTCACGATTCATGCAGTCAAAATAAATCATGGATATTCAAATTACAAAAAAAGGTTTGCGCGAATATACATTTCACACTTGAAAATTCGGCTTTCGTCCCCAAAGTCCCTTGCGTTCCTAATGTCACTTTTTTGATGTAAGCCGAATTTTAAGTGTGAGGAGATACAAAAGAACTCGTCCTCTTATTCAAACCGCAACGCGCGGACGGGGTGGAGTCTTGCGGCGCGGATGGCGGGGAGAACGCCGGAGAGTACCGCAATCGCAAGCGTTCCGGCGACAACTTTAACAACCATGAGCGGTTCTAACAATGTCGGAATCTGTGAAAACATGTAAATTGTCGGGTCGAACACTTCGTGCCCCAAAATGTACGAAAGCCAATGCGAAATCGTGTTGATGTGCCAGACAATATTCAGTCCGCAAATCGTGCCGATTGCCGCTCCGATAAGTCCGAGCGTCAAGCTGTAATAGAGAAAAATCTGCATCACGCCGAACGAACTCGCACCGAGCGATTTCATCACGCCGACGTCCCGCATTTTTTCGAGAACAATCATGTAAAAAATCGCAAGAATTCCGAATCCCGCCACCGCGATAATCAAAAACAACAAGATATTTAACATGTGCGTTTCCATCGACACCGCCGCTAAAAGCGTCGATTCCTGATCCCGCCATGTCATCACCTGAAAGCACATGGGATTAAATTCCGGTTGCGATTGAATCAGGTCGCGCAATGCGTTCAGGTCAATCCCCGGCTTCGCTTTGATGAGAATTTGATTGACGCGGCGTTTTTTCGTAACCGGATCAATCATTAAGCGGAGTTCCTGCAATTTTTCAATCGGCACAAACACAAATTTCGAATCGTATTCCGACATGCGGCTTTCATAAAGATCGGTGATCGTAAAATTCGCGACGCCAAACGACGGCGGCGTGTTCATTTGCGGAAAAGAAACGATCATATCCTGACCGGGAACAATACGCATCCGCTCAATTAATATTTCTTTGTCGGAGTTACGTTCTTTTTCCTTTCTTCGGCTGAATGTTACTAACTGCATTCCGACAAACGCGCCGGTGTATTGTTCCGTCGCTTTGTCGAACGGTTTGACGGCGGTGTTGTTTGGCGGATTGCCGGTTGCGAAAAAATCAGCGTTCAGCGGATTTTGTTGAATCGCTCGCGTTTCCGGCGACACGGAACGATTGACCGCTTCGCCGAAATCGGATTCTCCGCGATTTTGGAATTGCGCTTCTTCCCGCCGGACTTTCCAACCGGCTCCGTGTTCCATGTCCGGTCGGTACGCACTGTCCGATGGATTCAAATGATTTCGGCTATCATAACCGCCTTCACGCAAATCAAAACTAGGACTTTTCCGATTTTCAGAATGCTGCAAAAATTCAGTGAACTCGCCTACATTGCGAATCGTTTTCGTGTCGATACCGGTGAGAAGAATCTCTTGCGGAAGATCGTCGCCGCCCCATTTATAGGACATAATCGCCGGAATCACAACAAGCGGCGTCATTCCCTGAATCTTATCTCCCGCGACACGGTGAAGCACCTCCATCAATTCTTCGTACCCCTCAAACCCGTCAATACCGCCGCTGTCAATCGCGACGTCGCCGCGTATTCCATGCAACCGACTTTCCATTTCGTGCTGAAAACCGTTCATTACCGCGTTGACAACAATTAACGTCGCCACGCCGAGCATCACACTAATCACGGAAGCCAACGCAATAAACCGCGTCAGCAAGTACCGCCAGCAAAGTAATAATTTGTACATAAGAAATCAGTTAAAAATTAAGGAACGCGAGAGGGAAAAAAGACTTTAAAGACATAAAGAACGAGTAATTCTACAGAAGCTACCGAAAACTTT
Source organism: Planctomycetaceae bacterium (assembly GCA_031267635.1). Lineage (GTDB taxonomy): Bacteria > Planctomycetota > Planctomycetia > Pirellulales > Thermoguttaceae > WRMR01. Next base: position 814 of record JAIRYX010000288.1, on the reverse strand, counting down.
CATTTTGGCGTTAGACTAACAAACTCGTAAAATCAAGTCAATACCAAAATGCAACGTAACTATTCCGTCGATTGGGGGCTTTTGCGGAAAAAAATCAGGGTAATTGGAAGGCGGAAATTAATAACTCATGTTACGCATAAGTGAATAGTTACGATATCACTTCATAAGAAATATCTTCAAGATTCCGTTTCAGTTCCTACGCTGGATTTTTTAAGTTTTATGATTCAGCGCTTTCAAGGTGACTGTCTATTTAATTTTTGAAATATCCTATTTTGACACATTGCTTATCTATTTTAATAAAGCTTTGTGAATTTAAGAAAAATAAACAATTTACACAAAAACTCAAAAAGTAAATTTTACATTTTTAATTTTCGTACATGCAAATTTCAAAACAAACACACCTTGAAAGCTCTGGTTTTATGATCATGTAAAGCCCCCTTTGGGGTAATTTTTGCAATTATAACCGGTACGTCAAGAGTTTTAGATAAAACTCAAGGAGTTTTTTAAAAATATCGAGGAGTTTTTATAAAAACTCAAGAGGTTTTTTCGACGTCATCAGAAAAAAATTATTGACTCATGAATATCAACTTATCCGGTTTTCAGGGAATAAAATAGAAAACAATAAAAACTTTACTGCCATAACTTGTTACAACACAGCATGTTACAACAACGCGAATGACATATAAATTCGAAAATCTTGAGATTTTTTATGATTTTGCTTGTGGCGGGGATTGAAGGTTATTTAATATTCACTCATAATCTAACACAAAGAGTAAAAATCAAAGTGATAAACATTGTAAAATATTTTATATTA
>JAIRYX010000203.1 GCA_031267635.1 Planctomycetaceae bacterium | reverse complement strand
GGCGGGCTTTATGATCCGGCGGAGGAGCATGATTCTTGCGGGATCGGGATGGCGGTTGATATTAAAGGACGGAAATCTCACGATATTGTTACAGACGGTATCGTTGTCCTCAATAATATGGCTCACCGCGGCGCAGTCGGAAGCGACCCCGAAACCGGTGACGGCGCAGGTATCCTACTCCAATTGCCCGATAAATTCTTTCGGCAACGTAACACCCAAACCAATTGCAAAAATTTACCGCAACAAAATCATTACGCCGTCGGTATGTTGTTTCTGCCAAAAAATCATAACGCAAAAAAATTGCTCGATATTCTGATCAAAACTATCGAAGAGAACGGCTGTAACGTTATCGGATTGCGCGATGTTCCAACAAATCCAAACGCCGTCGGTCCCACCGCCAGACAACTTTGTCCCGACGTGAAACAAATTTTCCTCGCAAAAACAAAACAAAAAAATTCCGATACAAAAATCTCCGATACGGAAATTGATGAATTGGCGTTTGAACGAAAATTGTACATTATCAGACGTATCGCAGAAAAAAAAATCCGCCAATCCAATATCGACGGTCACGATGAATTTTATATCAGTTCTCTTTCCTCGCGGACATTAGTGTACAAAGGAATGATGATCGCCGAACAATTAACCCGCTTTTATCCCGACTTGCTCGAAAATGATATGGAATCGGCTATCGCCGTTGTTCATCAGCGTTACAGCACCAACACGTTTCCCAATTGGACTCTCGCACAACCATTCCGCATGATGTGCCATAACGGTGAAATTAACACGATTCGCGGTAATGTTGATCGGCGTTGTCAAGCAGAAGAAATTTTGAACGGACTGCGTTCCCGTACAGAAACCGTTTGGGGCGAAGATGTCGAAAAAATATTGCCGATTTTCAATGACCCCGACGCAAGCGATTCCGCATTGTTCGATAATATGTTTGAATTGCTTTCGTTATCCGACAGAAGTTTAGCGCACTCTATTCTGATGATGATTCCCGAAGCATGGGGCGATAAATATTCGCTCGGAAAAGATCATCGCGGCTTTTTTGAATATCACGCAACATTTATGGAACCTTGGGACGGTCCGGCGGCAATGGCATTCAGCGACGGACATGTTGCAGGAAGTATTGTTGACCGTAACGGGTTACGTCCGGCACGATATTCTGTTACAAAAAATGACCGGTTTATTTTGGCATCGGAAGCGGGAGTGTTGCCGCTTGATCCGGCAGATGTTGTACAGAAAGGGAATGTGTCGCCCGGTCGAATGATTCTTGTTGATACCGTACAACAACGTATTATCGGCAACGACGAAATCAAAGCCAAAATTACACGAAGCCGTCCGTATCGGCGTTGGGTTGACGCGAATAAAGTTGAGTTGAGTCGAAGCGGTGCGGCGGATGCCATGTTGACCGATTCGGTTGAACTTTATAAAACGCAACGAAATGCCGGTTACACGCGGGAAGAACTTGAAGTCGTGATTCGTCCGATGTTTGAAACGGGAACAGAACCGATTGGGTCGATGGGATTTGATGTTCCGCCGGCAGTGTTATCGGACAAGCCGGAATTATTGTTCGATTATTTCAAACAACGGTTTGCTCAAGTTACGAATCCGCCGATTGATCCGATTCGCGAGAAGTTGTTGATGAGTTTGACTTCGTTTGTCGGTCCGCTTGGTTCGCCGCTCACGGAATTTCCGTCACACGCACACACGCTTAAAATCCGAACACCAATTCTCACTCCGCTTGATTTGCAACAAATTTTTGAGATTAAAGAACCTGCGATTCACGCGGTAAATATTGATACAACATTCAGCGAACTGTCGCCGAATGGAATGCGCGAAGCAATGAACCGCGTTTGTGAAGATGCAGTGAAAGCAATTGAAAACGGTGCCGGAATTTTGATTTTAAGTGACAGAAATATCGGCAAGGAACGCGCCGCAATTCCAAGTTTGTTGGTTTCCAGCGGAGTTGGACGTTATTTAATGAACAAAGGATTGCGCGGCAAGGTCGGAATTATTTTGGAATCGGCGGAGCCGCGTCAGGTTCATCATTTTGCCATGTTAATTACGTGCGGACTTGATGCGGTTTGTCCTTATCTTGCAATGGAAACGATAGCCGCCGAAGTTCGCCGGTCGGAATCGCTTTTTCCAATGGGACTTCAACAAGCGATACGAAATTATATTTCGTCGATTGACAAAGGGCTGCTCAAAATTTTCTCCAAGATGGGAATCAGTACGATTCGGTCTTATCGTTACACATTGTCGTGTGAGGCGGTCGGACTCAATAAAGATTTTATTACGGAATTTTTTGGACCTATTCCGTCTCGGATTGGCGGTCTTGGTTTTGAGGAAGTTGCGCGGGAAATGTTGTTACGGCATGATGACGCATTCGGTGAAAAACGCGGGCGGTTTCATTTGTTGGAATCGGGCGGAGAATATCGTAACAGGCGCGGCGGTCCCGTACATCTTTGGGATACGGAATCCGTTCATTTTTTGCAACAGGCAGCCCGCAACAATGATCAAAATTCGTACAACTCTTTTGCCGAACGAATTAACAATCAGGAACATCGTTATTGTACGCTTCGGAGTTTGATTGATTTCAAGGCGGATAAATGTCAACCGGTTCCGCTTTCTGAGGTTGAGCCGGCGAATGAATTAGTGAAACGATTTTTAACCGGAGCAATGAGTTTTGGGGCGTTGAGCCGTGAGGTGCATGAAACGATGGCGATTGCGATGAATCAAATCGGCAGTATGTCCAACGGCGGCGAAGGCGGCGAGGATTCGGCGCGTTACGTTTCGGCGGACGGTGTTGATCGGTGTAGTGCGACAAAACAAATTGCGTCGGGTCGATTTGGTGTTACGGTTGAATATCTTGCGAACGCGAAGGATTTGCAGATCAAAATGGCGCAAGGCGCAAAACCCGGTGAAGGCGGACATTTGCCCGGACACAAAGTCAATGAAGAAATCGGTCGGATTCGGCATAGTACGCCCGGAGTGAGTTTAATTAGTCCGCCGCCTCATCATGATATTTATTCGATTGAAGATTTAGCGCAACTGATATTCGATTTAAAGAACGTTAATCCGGCGGCGCGTGTGAGTGTTAAACTTGTGAGTATTTGCGGCGTGGGAACGATTGCGGCTGGCGTGGCAAAGGGCAAAGCGGATATGATTTTGATTAGTGGCGGTGACGGCGGAACGGGGGCAAGTCCGTTGAGCAGTATCAAAAATGCCGGAGTAGCGTGGGAACTCGGACTTTCCGAAACGCAACAAACGCTGGTGCGCAACGATTTACGCGGACGTGTACGAATACAAACGGACGGACAAATGCGGACGGGGCGTGATGTAGCGATTGCGGCGTTGTTGGGTGCGGAGGAATTTGGTTTTGGAACGGCTGCGCTTGTAACGCTTGGTTGTGTGTTGATGCGGAAGTGTCATCAGAATACGTGTCCGGTTGGGATTGCGACTCAGGATGCGCGGTTACGAAAACGATTCGGCGGTGCGCCGGAACATTTGATCAATTATTTCCGGTTTGTTGCTGAGGAGTTACGGGAGATTATGGGCAGGCTTGGTTTTCGTACATTTAGTGAAATGACGGGGCGGAGTGATTTATTGGTTCAACGTACAGATATTGGACATTGGAAATCACGGACGCTTGATCTTTCGGCGATTTTTCAACGTCCTGAAGTTCCCGAACACTTTGCGTTGCGCTATTCCGAACCGCAGCGTCTTGACGGTGTAACGCCGTTAATGTTGCAAACGTTAAAGGATTCGCAAGAGGCGATAGAATCGGGCAAAAAAAAGAACATTAAAAAAATTATTAAAACGTACAAAATCAGCAATCTTGACCGGACGATTGGGGCGAATATTTCGTATGAAATTGCGAAACGGTATGGAGTTGCGGGGTTGCCGGAGGACACAATTCAATTGACGTTTGAGGGAACGGCGGGTCAGAGTTTTGGAGCGTTTACTGCGCCGGGTGTAACGTTAAATTTGATAGGCGAGGCGAATGATTATGTCGGCAAGGGACTTTCGGGCGGCAAGTTAATTATTCGTGTTCCGTCAACGAGTCCGGTTGATGCGTCGCAAAACGTGATAGCGGGCAAGACGTTATTTTACGGAGCGACCGGTGGCGAGGCGTATATCAACGGTCGTGTCGGCGAGCGATTTTGTGTACGTAATAGCGGGGCAACGGTGGTGGTTGAGGGAGTTGGGGATCATGGTTGCGAGTACATGACGGGCGGTTGTGTTGCGGTTCTTGGTTCGACGGGCATCAATTTTGCGGCGGGAATGTCGGGAGGGATTGCGTACGTTTATGATCCGGATCAGCAATTTGATTTACGTTGCAATTTAGAGATGGTTGATTTGGAGCCGATGTTCCTTGAAACGGATATTCAAAAATTGTACGAAATGATTCAAAAACATTTCCAATACACCGGCAGTGCCAAAGCCAAAGAAATGCTTGACAATTGGGAACGTACAAAAAATCTTTTTGTTAAAGTAATCCCCATCGAATACCGCGCCGCACTCGGACTAACAAACCCCGTCGATCTCCAATCAAGAAAAACTTCCGAACAACAAGTACATTTGGCGTAACAGAAATTTTTAATGGTAGAAAAAATGTAAAATATTTGTTCAATATGTGTTTAGTTTTTCACTTTCTATAATATAACTATTTAAGGAATATCAAATATGCCATATAATGCGGCTGTTTATCGTGTTTTTATTGCATCACCGGACGATGTATCAACAGAAAGACGCATTGTTCGGGATGTTTTAGATGAATGGAATACTGTCCATTCATTAAAGGAAAATGTTGTTTTGTTGCCGGTTGGTTGGGAGACGCATTCATATCCTGAAATGGGAGATAACCCGCAAAATATACTGGATAAACAAATGCTTAGTAATGCAGATCTCTTGATTGGAGTTTTTGGGAATCGGCTTGGTACACCCACAGAAAAATATCAAAGCGGAACAGTTCAAGAGACTAATGAACATATTGATTCCGGTAAACCGGTAATGCTTTATTTTTCAGATTGTCCGGTAAATCCAAGTGAAATTGATAAAAACCAGAGAGATGAACTCAATAAATTTAAAGATGAAATCCGCGATAAAGGGTATTTTAAATCATATAAATCTCATGATGAGTTTCGTAGTACGCTGTTACGTGATATTTCATTAATAATAAATGACAATCTTTATTTTAAGTTACGTCCTCATAATTATCAATCAACACAAAATATTCAAGAGCCGGAAATTAAACTCAGTGAAGAAAGCAAGCAATTGTTGATTACAGTATATCAAAACGATTCTAATATTATGTACTTACAATATTTAGGTGGTGCTGTAATTCAAATAGGACAAAAGGCGTTTTCTACACAGGAACAAAATTTTACTAAACTAGAAAGAGCATTAAGGAAATTAGTTCAGTTACATTTTATTGAAATAATCAGTGAAGGCAATGGTTCTATTTCTTATAAACCAACAGAGGATGGTGCTGAATATGCTGAAAAGCTATTGATGCAGCATAAACAATAAACTTTCCACTAAACAATAATGAAACATTTACACAATACTACAATAATTAGACAGACGCTTACTAAACAAAAATATGATAGTAAAGTTATGCTGACATCAAAAAAGTTGGATTCCTATATTGAAGGAACAACAATTGCACCGTTATTCTTTCAGGGCGATGCTCTTACTATATTGAAAAATTTCCCGTCGGAAAGTATTGACTGCTGTATTACAAGCCCGCCTTACTGGGGAAAACGTCAATATCGAACTGATGGTATTGGTATGGAGAAAGATTACAATAATTATATTGATTCTTTATGTACTATTTTTCGAGAATTGTTACGGATATTGAAAGTTACCGGTTCCTTTTGGTTGAATATTGGCGACTCTTATTACAAAAAAAACTTACTTGGTATTCCATGGCGAATCGCATTGGAACTGACAGATCGGCAAGGTTGGATTTTACGTAATGAGGTTGTTTGGAATAAAATAAAAGGAGGACCTGACAACGCTTTGGACAAACTCGGCAATGTTCACGAAAAAGTTTTTCATTTTGTTAAATCCGTTACCGGATATTATTACGATGTTGATTCTATTCGTGCCAATCCGCAAAAAACTAAGATTGTCAATGGTTCTGTTATTTCAGCAACGGGTGTTCATGGCGTACGTTACAAACGTCAGATTGAATTATCGACTGCATTAAATGAAATGGAAAAACAGATAGCTCAAAATGCCCTTAACGAAATTTTAAATCAGGTCCGTGGGGGAAAACTTGCCGATTTTCGAATGGTGATTCGCGGACAACAGCGAACCACTCACTCCGATTCAACGAAAGTATCAGGCAGAGCAAAAGAATTGCAAAACAAGGGTTTTTATTTTCTGAAATACCATCCTAACGGCAGTAAACCACGTGATGTTTGGGATATTTTACCGGAAGATACTCAAAATCGTGAATTTCACTATGCTCCTTTTCCAGAAGATTTATGTAAAATGCCAATTATTGCGACATGTCCTATTGACGGAATCGTTCTTGATCCTTTTTCCGGTACAGGAACGGCGATGTTGGTTGCGAAAAATCTTGGGCGAAAATCTATTGGAATTGATCTATGTGCTGAATACATCGATATGGCTTCAAAAAGATGCGCAACGTTATTTTAAGGAGGTTATACTATGAACTCTGTACTCGAATTATTTGGGATATCGGAACATAAATTTGACTCTAAATTATTAAAACAAATTTTGAAACAGCAAAATTGCCCGTTTACGGGTTCTCAATGTTTTAAAGTGCGCAAAAGTCAACCGGATATTTCTATTGGAACCTGTACGGTTAGTTACGGAAAAGAAAATAAAAAAATTATTATTTGTCCGAAACGGTTGCTGCAAAAAAATCAAATCTTTTGTGATTGTATTCACCTCTTGACGCTTCACGAACCTGGTAATGAATTTCATATTATTCCCGAAATAACGATTCCCGGCGGTAGTATTGATTTTTTCTTTGCTTCTGTGAATAAGGGGAAAGTTAAGGATTTTGTTGCTGTTGAGTTTCAAACGATGGACACAACCGGTACTGTTTGGCCGGAACGCCAACGACTTTTGAATCAATATGGAATTAAAACGGAAATCAAAGATACTCAATCAGACAAATCGTTTGGAATGAATTGGAAAATGACAGCCAAAACAATTTTAGTTCAATTACATCATAAAATAGAGACAATAGAACGACTCGGTAAACGCATGGTTTTAGTCACCCAAGACCATCTTTTAAAATATATGCAACATGAATTTTGCTTTGATCATCTGTCCCAACCAGGTAAAATTGGTGATTCAATTCATTTTCATGCTTATTCTCTTGCAACAAACGGAAAGAATTATACTTTGAATCTTGAATTGCGTTTGAGTACAGATACGGCAGGTGTTGCAGCTTGTTTAGGACTTCAAGCAAATTCAAATGTTGAGATGGAAGAAATTATCAAAAAATTGGAACAAAAAATTTCAACAAAAACTTTGATGACTTTATGTGATTAGCTATTTAATGATTTTTTGGAAACGGATATACAAAAATTGCATGCAATGATTCAAAAACATTTTCAATACACCGGCAGTGCCAAAGCCAAAGAAATGCTTGACAATTGGGAACGTACAAAAAATCTTTTTGTTAAAGTAATCCCCATCGAATACCGCG
>JAIRYX010000265.1 GCA_031267635.1 Planctomycetaceae bacterium | reverse complement strand
CATCCAAGAAGAAATAATGAGGTTAATTTTTAGGAAACCGTTTTGCTACTGAAGTTGTTTTGTTAGGAAAATTTAGCTAAAAATGAGGTTTGCAACACAAACAGCTGCTCGTTTCGTAGCAAAAATGCTTAAAACCGACTGAATAGTTACGAAAACTTATTCGAGCAAAGTCGCTAATCAACTGTTCCTTTCATCCTATCTGAATAGTTACTCTGAATTTTATCTCGGCGGCAACATTTTACTTTCGCCGCCGGCGATAGTTAACACTGCTTCGAGAATGTCTAACGGAACGTTTTGTTTGATCACATGAACGCTTCCGTCCAAAAAGCCGGCGTTGACACAGTGGTCATGTTCCGATCCGATTCCGTCCGGCGATTGGTTGACTCCTTTTATAGCGACGTCAAACGCAATGTCTTCCGGCGACATCCAGCAAACCGGCGTTTGACGCTCGGTAAAACATACGGTGTTGGACGTGCCGTCGGTCACTTTGTAGAACGTTTGACTTGTTCCATCGGTTCGTCCCAACGCTTTTTCGCCGACAATCATACAATATGTCGTGTCGCTTTTCGGATTTCCTTGCGTACAAATCGGACATCGAAACACATCCGGCATTTTGTCGTGAAACTGCTTGTTGTGCTCGCTGTCCCACGCTTCGTTGCGCCGTATTGATTCGTAAATCGCCATATTTTCTAAATACGGCAGTAACAAAACACGCCAGCTTTGCAGCGGTTTGCCGTTTTTGTCAACGGTAAATGTCGGCGGAAGTTTCCCATAAGAATCATAGTAATTGTGCATCGCCAATATTAATTGTTTGAAATTGTTTTTACACACCGACAGCTTCCGCGATTCGCTTATCGTAGCAGCATTTGCCTGAAGAATTTTTACAAACGCAACACCCGCGTTAGGAAACTTTGTTCCGGCATTTGCCGCATCACACGTTACCGTAAAACGTTTGCCGTCCGGTTTGGGAATCAAGAGCGTTTTGAGTTCCGCGAGCGATTTTTCATTGATCGCGTCCGGGTAAAGCGTCTGAAGCATTATTTCTTGATTGTTCAAAAAATCTCCTACCGATTCGCTTCGTTTTTTCAGCGATTCCAGATATTTGAGAAATTCGCCCGATATGACCGTTGCAATCAAGTCGGCTTGTTTGGCGATTTGTTGAGCGTCCGATTCCGTCATTGTTTCGGTAACAGTCAGTAATTTTCCTTGTTCAGGATTGAAACCAATCGCTTGGAATTTCAATCCGTTCACGATTTGCGAAATGTTCACCGCTTCGAGCGCGGGAAACTGTTGGAGCATTTGCGCGACCAACTCCGGTTTGAGTTCCGCGACCACTTTTTTCGCGTACTGCGGAATAGCAAACAAAACGCGAATCGGATAATCTTTCACAACGTTGTTCGCTTCGAGGAAATCGGAACGTTCCGCCGGTTGCTCCGCGCCGATTTTTGCGGCAAGAGCGTCTTTCGCGTTTTGATTATTCGTTATGGTATGCGGAAACATGGAATACACGAGAAAAAAGTAATCGTCTGTTTCGCGAGTTAATACCGCACGATCCACTTGTCCCATTTTCAAAAATTGACGAATCATTTCGATATTCAGCTTTTCCGTTTTCGGAATCGCAACATAACCGAGATTCGGAAACATCGTTCCCATCCGCACAACAAAGAATGCTTCTTTCACACCGCAGATCTCGGTCAAAGTTTTTTTTCCCATTTCGGCAATGGGAATACTTTGTTTCCAAATTTCTTCATAATCAAAATTATTCGCTGTCGGAGCGTGCGACTGAACCAAATCGTGCAATTGATCTTCAGGAACGCCGAAGTCGGCGGCTGTTTTTTCAAGAGATTTGCGGCTGTTGTTGAGAATCGCGGTTGTGTCTAATTTTGTGAAATCCACATAAATAACCGCCAACGTGTCGTCTCCGAGCAGCGGTTTCATTTTGGCAATCACCGGATCGACAGCCGCGTCCGCTGCCGGTTTTTCTTGTGTCCACGCGGACACGGTCATCAAAAACGGCAGCATCGCCGCAAAAAATAAAGTTTGTTGTTTTTTCATAATGCACCTGTTTGTTAATTGTTTTGTTAATGACTTTAGGTTTTTGTTGAAAAGTTGAAAAAGGGACATTAGGGACAAAAGTGACTTTGAGAACAAGAGAGACTCAGGTACTTGCTTTTTAATTTGAGGAAATCTTTTTCAGAAACATTAGTTCCTTCTGTCCCTTTCATCGCTCTCTTTTTCGATTTCTGAAGCCAACATTCACGTTGCCGACGTCAACTTTTGCGTTTTACTCTTTGCGATCCGCGATTTTTTCCACTGTAATTTCCAATCGGCTTTCACCGACGCCAGAGAGAACATAATCAATAATCGCCGTGTTTCCTTCGACACGATAACCAAACGGTTTATTGTTCACGACGCCGACCGTTTTAACATAAAGCTGTTCGATTTGCTCAAGCGATTCGGGCAACTTGCCGCCGTTCACCGCCGCATAATAACGAATGGCTTCCGTGATTTTCATTAAGTCGAGATTTTGTTCCATCCGCAAAAACGCATTTTTTGCCGCCGTTGCCGCCGGTAAGAGCAACGATAAATAGACGTTAACCGGAGAATCAGCGCGTTGAATACCATAATCATCCGAGCTAAATTCAATCGCCGTATGTTTAGAACCTAATGGGAACAAGGCGGCTACAATCATTTTATCATACGCGCCTTTGATTTCTTCGAGAATATAAGGCGTCACCACTTGATACACGGAGAGCTTTTCTATTTCCGTTTCCGTCAAACCGCGTTTCAAAAGCCGTTCTTTGCCATGAGGATAACATATCAAACATGCGGCTGTTATTACTTGATTCATACGGTCTTGTTGCGTGGTTTCAAAATTGTTATTAGCAAATGCACCGCGTCCAAACGTTGCAACGACAGCGTCCAGCAATATTTTACAATCTTCTCTGTTGTTCTCATCCATTCTTTCCATCATTTCCTGCATGTCAGAACGATTAAACCACATGTATTGTTCCATTTGCAGTGATTTCTGATAAATATCACTGCGATAAACGATTTGCGTCAATGCCGGATAAAGGTTCGGTGAGTCCGGTTGCGCGGAAAGAAGTTGAATTTTGTTAAACATTATTCCTTTAATTGCAATCGCCACAAGTTCCGTCACAAGGTAAGGATAATCTGATGATTCCAAATGCTCCGCGAGCCGCAAGCCGAGCCGAATCGTTTTTACCGCGTCGTCGTATTTGCCGTTGCGAATTTCCCATTCCGCTTTTCCATCTAAGTATCTCGCCAATGTACGGAGGTTTTGAATGTGCGGAAGCAACGTATATAGTCCGCGATATTCTATTTGGTAACTCCAATCGCAATCGCGTTTCTTACTTGCTTTTTCGATGAAACGATAAACTTCATTCAGATTTTTATATAGCTCTTCTTCTTGCGACGCGTCAATGAGCGTCCATGACTCTTTCGTCCAATGCGGTTTGAGCGGAAATGCCTGAAATTGAAGTTTTTTAATCATGTCGTCGTCTCTTTTTTCCGGCGGAATATTGAACGCCTCAGGCCACTTCGCTTTAGCGTACTCTTGCGATTCATACACTTTATTCCGCATTGTTCTTTGTTCAATATCACGGAATCGTGCATACGCTTCGGAGTAAAGCGGCGCAGCGTTACCCGACTCCATTTCGTTAACATAAGTGTTGAAACGATACTTCAACAACGGATACGGCAATTCCGTCGGAGTGACAGTCATTTTGATATGCTGCCCTTTGACGCCGTTTTCTTGATCGTCTGCGAAGTCGTTCCAGCTTTCATAAAATGTGCGAAACGTTTCGCTCGCGGGAAATTTAACTTCCGGCGTATCGTCTGCTGCGTAACACGCTGCCATTTGTGGTATCGTTTGCGTCAATAACGCTGCCGCAATCAGAAATAAGAGATTTTTTTTCATCGGAAAAAACTTTCTAGGGTTAGGTTTCAGGTACTACAAACAAATGTTAAATAATACGACAATGTAAACAATATTGAATGAAAACTCACAGTTATTGTAGTAAAAACATTACCAGATTAAACATTGGACGAGGAGGAACTTTATTAATACCATAGTATTCAACCATACTTGGTTCTGTCGTTTTTAAACAACATACAACAAAAGAATTATCAGGAGTTAAAGCTGGATAATAACTTACAACATGTTCTGGGAAATTATTGAGACAGATGTTTTTTCTGTTGTCTACGTTATTTACATCAATAACACTAAAACCATATTTTCCTCCCATAATTGCGGCAATCCATGAGGAGTTATTTGCTGCATTTCCACAAAGCGAACCACTTAGTGAAGCAACAATATGAGGATCACTATAACATTTGAATTCATTAGATTTTGGATCAAGTAAAAAAAGAACGCCTTGCATACCAAATGCCTGATTCGTATTTATTGTAGATGAATTTTTGTTTTTCTCTGCAAGAACTCGAACATCTAATAAATAAATATTTCCTTTTTCATCATTAAATAGCTTTCTTTCAATGCACTTGTTTTTATTTCTATCATCATCATCATAGAAAATTTGGAATAATGATCTCTCACCTTTTGCTGTAAAACGAAAAATTTCCCAACTATTACCAACAAAACAGATAATTTCATTCTCTTTATACCAACAAAAAGTAAATAATTTTTTTTGGCTTCCTCCAAGAACAAAACTAGTTGGTTTTTTAATAGGCGAACGATACCAAATTTCCATTCTTCTTGTCTATCGTTGATATAACATAAAACGACGCTCTGACTTCCCCATCTCCAATCATCTTTTTTTCTCCATCAGGAGGACATTCTTCCATAACAAAAAAACCTATTTTATTTTTATCAAAAGGTGAACACTGTAGCGCAATCACATCATACACATTAGGTAAATCACAAAGAAGTCTATAATCTGCCTCACTTTTAGGTGGAAAAGGTGCCATGTATATTTTTTGATGAGGCACAGTTCCTCCAGAAATAAAAATGTATTTACCATCCGGCGAAAGTGTTAGGGAACTTATAATAAGAATATCTTGAGGAAAAGGGAGATAAGAAAATTTAGCATTAATATGTTTTATTTTTAAGTCTTTTTCATAAAGACTTGTTTCAATTTCACGACTTGATCTACGATCAAAATATTCTATGCTATTAATATTATTAACACTGTCGTTTTTTCTAATCCAATGCATAACAAATGGAAAAACAACAAGAATTAAAATGACAGAACATAAGATTATGTTTTTGCGATTTTGAAACATTTATTTATCAATCTTTATCATTAAAAATTTTTTAAATCAATAATCAGCGGTTGGACAAGTATGATCGTCTGAACAAACATTAGTAAAACATGGTATACTCATATTTGGTATTCCACATTCATCACTATTTTGAGCAAGTATTACAGGAAGAGAACCAATTGTACTCCAACTAATTCCAAAAATAGCTTGAAGAAAAACACGTCGAGTCGGTGTTTTAGTGTTATCTTTAACTTCTTTTTCCATTGTGTCAAGAAGTGATTTAAAACGTTTATTGACGCTTGATTTTTTAAAATCAAGAGAAAAAATATTATCAGTACTTTGTACCGGTTTCGATGTAGCAAGTTGTTGCACTAATTGTTCTCTTTGGGATGGAGTCATTTTTCAACCTTTCGGAATGTTTTAGGTTTCAGATGTCAGTGACCAGTATTGATATTCCATCCTTTTCACGTTTGGCAAACATTTACTGGAATCAGTTTTCTGAAAACTGACATCTTGCTACAAACATAATTCTCTTAACGTTTCGCGGAAAGTCAGCGGCGAAAGCGTGTCGGGGGTTTTGTTGACGGCGTGACGTAACAACATGACGCGAGGTTCGGAATAAGCCGCATGTTTGGAAATTTCTTCGTGCCGCTTCAACATTGCGTCAATGTCAATGGATTGATTCATCGCTATCGCGTCTTGTTGTACGGACAGGAAAAATCGCTCCGGCACGAACGATTCCAACACCGCCGCCAGCCACGCCGGAAAAATCGGCGGTTCCGGTTGCGGCAAAATTTCCGGCGACGAGAATTTTTCGTGTTTCACTGTAATATGATGATATGAATCCGAAATACTACGTGAATCCGACGGACTCGCGGCGGTTTGTATCGCGGAATTTTTTTGCGTCGAGTTTTCCGCCGGAACAACGCGCACGATTTCCCGAACAGTAACCTGAGGCGGAATAATAAAAGTGACAATAAAAAGCGTTATCGCCGCTCCGAAAATTATCCCGGCAAATCCGGTCAAGATCGGCAACACCGAAGTAAAACGACTCGCGTGGTTTGCCGTGTCGGTTGTTTGAGAGAAATCTGGAAAGCAAGAATATTCCGATAAGCTTTGCGGGAATCCTGCCGGATTTTCTAATTCTTGTCGCGTTTTTTCCTCAGTAAATAACATGATTTTTTCGACCAATTCGTGATTTTTTATCGGCTTCAATGCGGCAAGCTGACGTTCTAATTGTTCCATTTCGGACGGATTCATTTTTAAAACCTTCCTTTTGCGTTTTTTAGTTTTTCTTTCTACGTGGATTTTTATGGCATTCATGGGTCATAAAAACTTGATACTTTCGTATAATATTTTCAAACCCGTATTATACAAACGATGAACGGAACTTTTGGATTTACCATATATTACGGCGATTTGTTCTAGCGTCATCTTTCCCCAAATTTTCGCAACGATAATTTCACGATACTGAAACGGCAACGCTTCCAGATGTCGAATTAAAGTTGCATTGACTTCATCTGTTTCGTCGTGGGAATTTTCCTGATCAAACCAGCAATTTTTTGTATTCGCTTTCGTTTCTCGGTTTTTACGACGCTTTTCGGAACGTAAATGATGATTGGACAGATTTCGTACCGCTGTAAACAACCACGCCGTGATATTTTCCGGCAATTCGCGTTGTTCCCAAAGTCGCATAAACGCTTCCTGCACAATATCTTCCGACGAGCCATGCCGCCACTGCCGCGCAAACAAAAGAAGAGCCGGAAGTTGCGTTCTAACAATTTCAGCAAAATCGGGCGTGTTGTCTTCGTTTGGGTTCATCAGCTAGCATTGTCAAAAAAATCTTGTATAACAATCATCTTTCAATTTGTTTCGATTCTCTCAATTTATACCTAATAGACGCCGCCGAAAATGATTTTTCCCATTTTAAATCACTTTTTATGAAAATCTCTAAAAAACTTCTTTTAATGGATATTCCCTTTTGTATCTTTTCGCTATAAATGGCAATTTTTCACCATGTAATGTACAATACTTTTCTTTGTGATATTTTCTCTATTATTTCTCTTTTTCTTAGAGCATATAACTTGACAAGGTAAAATTAGGGGTTATGATAGATTAGGTATGGGACGGACTAGTCCGTTCTGTTTTTGGGGAGGGATAATAGCCGCAACCTATTGTCGCCATTTGTTACAAATAAACACAGCGTTTGAACTGTATGAATATTGTGAATTTTATATATTTCGCAAATGATTAAAAGTTTTTAACTTTTTTAGAACCAACAGTTTATGTCCTTCAAAACCGCCCTTGACGATTCCTGTCAAAACGCAACCGAGATAAAAATTGAAAAGCGCAATGCGATTTTCAAGGCGGCAATTGATGTTTTTGCGGAATTTGGATATCAAAGTGCGGACGTTCAAGAGATTGCGAATCGCGCCGGAGTCGGGAAAGGAACCGTTTATCGTTACTTTATCAATAAAGAACAACTGTTCTGGGCAACCTCTTTGTATGTGATTCAATGTTGGTGCGAGCCGTTGATTCCGATTTTGGAAAGTCAGGACAACGCCGCGATAAAGTTGCGAAATTTGACGATAGAACGTTCCCGCTTTTTTGAAAATTATCCAAACTGCATCGAAGTTATGGCGTTGCAACGGGCGCAGTTTCGCGGTTCCGTTCCCGAAGACGTTCATGAGTATTTGCACTGCCATTTTTTCGATCCGATTATGAAAATTATCACCGACGGCGTGGCACGAGGAGAATTGCAGATTGACGATCCGAATGCGTTTTTTTTCACCTATTGCACAGCCACTTACGGCGCAACAATCACCTATTGCCATTTTGGAAAATTTATTGGCTTGACGGAAATGACCAAACTCGCGGTCGATACGATGTTGAACGGCGTAAAAAGATGACCCGCGAAAAATCACGAAATGTTTTTAGTAAACATATAGATTCCATCAATTCCATCATTTTTTGTAACTAATTATGGAAATTTCGCAAATATTTGCGGCTTTCGTAAATGAGAAACTGAACAATAATTTACAACTTTTTGAATAGCAGGTAAACACAACATGAAAAATATTTCTTGTTTTGACCAATGTGTCCGAATTGTTCCGCTTATCCTTGTCATTGCGGTTTGCGGGAACGTTTTGCTTTTCGCTCAAATTCCCGGAATGTCCGGGAAAATGCCGCCGGCAGCAGTTCGCGTGGAAAAGGTTACTTCGCGTGATTCCAGTCAGCCGCGTCCTTACAACGGTTCAATTACCGCCAAGGAGTCGGTAAATCTTGTCCCGCGCGTGACGGGCTATCTGACCGACGTAAAATTTCAAGAAGGCGCGACCGTTAAAAAAGGCGATCCGCTTTTTGAAATCGAAGATACGATTTATCAAATTAACGTGCGGACAGCCGAATCGCAAATTCGTCAGACCGAAGCGGAAATAGAACTGGCAAAGAAAAATTTAGAACGGGCAAACGAACTTTACAAAAGAGACGCGAAAGCAATTACCGATCAGGAAAGAGATGAAGTCAATCGTACCATTCAATTGCTTGAAGCCAGATTATCGGGAAACAAAGCGAGTTTGGATCAGGCAAACACCGATTTGTCTTACACGAAAATTTTTGCGCCGTTGAGCGGACAGATTGGTGCGAAACAATTCAGCACGGGAAATTTTCTATCGCCGAACTCCGGTATTTTGGCAACAATTGTGCAGTACGATCCGATTACGATTATGTTTCCTGTCAGTGAGAGAGAGTATATCACTTATTTTATTGAAGGAGAAAACAGTAAGAAAACTCCCAAAATTGAAATTTTTCTGGCAAACAACGAATTGTTCAAAGGAAAATTTAAAATTGATTTCATTGACAATAAAATCGACAGCCATACCGGGACGCTTATGATTTATCTGTTATGCGAAAATCCGAACAAAGAGCTGGTTCCTGGAGGATGGACAAAAGTTTACCTTTCGGAACATTACGCGAATCCGAAACCGGCGGTGAATGTAGCGGCGTTGATGACAGACGGTAAAAAACATACGGTTTACGTCGTCAATAACGAGAAGAAAGTGGAAGTCCGCGAAGTGGAAATCGGCGAATTAGTGTTTGATCGTCAGATCATCGAATCCGGCTTGAAAGAAGGAGAAATTGTGATTGTTGGCGGTTTGAACAAAGTCAAGCCGGGCGATGAAGTAAATGCCGTTTACGACAGCGTTATCAAAATGCCGACGTCCGGTAATCAACAACCGCCAATCGTTGCGCCGAAACCTGAAGAAAAAGAGAAAGAAAACGCAAAGCCGTAGCGAAGTTGCCCGGTCAAAGCACAAAGCGTAAATAAGCAAGTTGATGAAAAATCATTGGGAATTGCCCCGCCATCATTTATGATGAGAAAGAAGTTGGAATTTCGACTTTTAAGACAGTGTTCCTCATTCATCATGTCCCAGAAGTCCCTTTTGTCCCTAATGTCCCTTTTTTGATGAAAGCTGAATTTTAAAGAACGAGACAATTCAATTTCATTTTTCATATCAACTTTGACAAACAACTCAAATTTCCTTCCTAACTTTTCACTATTAGTTTTTAACTCAAAATACACAATATAAGGTTTACAACATATGTTTTCCGCGTTTTTCATTCGGCGTCCCAAATTCGCCATGGTTATTTCGCTGTTCATTATGCTTGCCGGATTGATTTGTATCAACCGGCTCCCAGTTGCCGAATTTCCCGAAGTCGCGCCGCCGACAGTGGTTGTCGCAACCGCATATCCCGGCGCAAGCGCGGAGGTAATCGCCAGTACGGTTGCCGCGCCTATTGAAGAACAAGTCAACAGCGTCGAGGGAATCAGTTACTATTCGTCCAAATCGGACAATTTGGGAAACTACAATTTAACGCTGATTTTCGAGCCGGGAACTGATCCCGATATGGCGTTAGTGAATGTGAATAACGCTATCAAGCGAGCGGAACGCTTGCTTCCCAATGAAGTGACGATGAACGGCGTGATGGCGTACAAACGGACAGCGGACTTTCTCGGCATCGTGGCATTTACTGGCGATCGAGAAAAGAATCCCGAATTGACCAACTTGTTTCTGAGTAACTACGTTTCTAACAATGTCAAAGACACGGTTGCGCGAATTGACGGCGTGGGACAAGCGATAATTTTCGGCGAATTAAAATATAGTATGCGAGTTTGGCTTGATCCGCTTAAAATGCGGGCGTTGAATGTCAGCCCCGATGAAGTTCAGACGGCGATTCGCGGTCAAAACATTCAGGCGGCGACCGGCTCGCTCGGAACCGAAGGCGCAAGTAACGCGATGCAATTCAAACTGAACGCTCAGGGACGTTTGAAAGAAGTATCGGAATTTGAAAACATCATTATCCGTTCTGGTGCACAAGGTCGGCAAATACGGCTTTCCGATATTGCGAAAGTGGAACTGGGACAAGAAACATATTCCGGTACGCCCGCGTTTAACGGAAATCCTGCGGTTTTGATGGCGGTTCTCAAATTGAGCGAAGGAAACGCCGTTGATATTGTGAATAAAACTAAAGCGTTGATCGGCGAATTGTCCCAAAACTTCCCGGAAGGAATGAACTGGACAATTCCCTATGATACCACAAAATTCGTCCGTTCCGCAATGAAGGAAATCATCGAAACGCTCATACTGACGTTTATTTTGGTGGTTCTTATCACTTATGTTTTCCTGCAAGATTGGCGGGCGACGATTGTTCCGGCGGTGGCGATTCCCGTTTCGTTGATTGGAACGTTTTTGTTTCTTTATGTGGCAGGAATGAGTATCAACACGCTGACCATGTTTGCATTGATTCTTGTGATTGGTTCGGTGGTGGACGACGCGATTTGCGTCGTGGAATGTTGTGTCCGTTTGATTCAGGAAGAACAACTTTCGCCCAAAGAAGCCGCGTTCCGAACAATGCGGGAGCTGACAGGCGCGTTGGTTGCCACGACATTAGTGGTTATCGCGGTTTATACGCCGATTGCGTTTTACGGCGGAATGGTCGGAACGATTTATCAGCAATTTTCTTTCACGATGTGCGTTGCGCTGATTTTGTCGAGTGTTGTCGCTCTGACGCTTTCTCCCGCGCTGTGCGCGTTGGTGTTGAAAGATAAAAGCAAACAACCTAATACTTCATCTGCGTCAGCTTTCAGTGTAAAAACAAACTCTCCGCAAAATAGCAACGTAATAGGCGGAGGTTTTATGTCGCAATTTATTCCCAGAACGCTTTTGTTGACGGTAGCGTTTGCATTAATTCTTATTGGTTTTTTAGGATATTTTTACCTGATGGAATTGAGTGCCAAATTCCTAATGATTGCTGCGCAAACTTTGTTAATCGTTTTGGTTGCGGATGCTGTTATTTGCCTTGCGGAATCTGGCGTTCAGCTCTTTTATAAAAAACGCCTTTCGATGGAAAACGCCGCGTTCCAAATATTACAGAAAATAGGCGGAACGTTAGCGTTATCCTTGTTGGTTACAGCGGCGTTTTTTACTGCTATTGCGTATATTTGCGGGAGAATAACGGAATATCAAGAAACATTTCCGTTATTGATTTCTTCCGCGAAAGGGGTTTTCCAATTGATGATTCCTTCCGGTAAAGCAGACGTGTTTTTATTGCCGCCTCTCTGGATTATTTTCTGTTTGTTGAGCGCAGTCGCTTTGGTGGTTTCGCAAAACTGTTGCGATTTTGTTCTCAAAGAAAACCATGAATCGCATGGTTTATTGTTGATTTTAAAAACAATCTTGAGTTTTATACAAAAAATTTGCAGAACAGTCGTTGATTTCCTGTTGGGACGATTTATTCCCAAAACGCTATGTTTGACGATTGTGATTTCGCTCTCCTTTCTCGTTGTGTTTTATCTTTTTGGACGGGTTGGAACAGACGTTCATATTGTGACAACATTCACGTTAATTTTGGGAATTGGTCTGTTCGTGGACGCAGTTATTTGCGTGGCGGAATCTTGTGCCCATCTCATACGTAACGAACATCTTTCCTTTGGTAACGCCTTGTCTCAAACAATTCTAACATTGTTCGGAACATTAACGTTAACAGTGTTAGCGGGAGCGGCGGTCTTTACGAGCATTGCGTATTTTTCAGGAAGAATCGCCGAACATCACGATGAATTGCCGTCCTTGATTTATTCTGTTCGCGGCTTTGTACAATTTATAATTCCTTCCGGTAACGCAATGCTATTTTTGTTACCGCCTCTTTGGATTCGTCTTTGTTTGTTGAGCGCGGTTGTTGTGACTGTTTCACAATTTTTTTGCGATAATATCCTCAAGGACAGCCACGAATCTCATGGAGGATTACGGTTTTTCAACATCGGCATCAATTTTACACGAGACGGTTATATTGCCGTCGGCAGTTTTCTCGCGCGTTTTATTCCGGTAACGGTTGTTGTTCTTGTCGCGGTTTTGTTTGGTAACTATTCCATTTACGAAAAAGTACCAAAAGGATTTTTGCCGCAAGAAGATAAAGGCGGTTTGATGTGTGAAGCGGTGTTACCGCAAGGCGCGTCGTTGTCGCGTACTCAAGCGATACTCGCGGAACTTGTCGAAATGGTGAAGCAGATTGATGGCGTGGAAGCCGTTTTGACTGTTCCGGGACAAAGTATGACGGCGGGAAACGGCGAAAATATGGGAATGTTCATCGCGGAACTGAAAGCATGGGAGGAACGTAAGACAGTAGCAACCGCCATCGAGCACATTCAGATGCAGGTGATGGGACGTACGGCGGCGATTGCAGAAGCGAAAGTTCTAGCGTTGGTCCCGCCGTCTATTCAAGGGTTAGGGCAAACCGGCGGCGTAACCTTTGCGTTGCAGGCAACCGGCGGACAAACGCCACAAGAACTTTCGCAGGCGGCAAATCAGCTTGCCGCAAAAATCATGGCGACCGGTAAAGCGATGATGGCAAGCACGTCGTTTGATACAAACACGCCGATGCTTAATCTTGAAGTGGATCGTGATAAAGCGGAAGCGATGAATGTTCCGGTCGGCGCGATATTTAATACGTTGCAAACGCAGCTTGGTTCGATGTATGTCAATGATTTCAATTTGTTTGCGAAAACGTATAAAGTCAAGGTTCAAGCGGAACCGGAATACCGCGACAATCTGAATGTTGTCAGCCGATTAACGGTTCCGGCGCGCGACGGCACGTTAGTTCCGGTTGATTCGGTTGCGTCGGTAGCTTGGTCGGTCGGTCCGCGGCAGATGGAACGTTTCAACATGTTTCCGAGCGCGAATTTTAATGTGATGGGGTCGCCCGGCGTGAGTTCTGGCGATATGATGCAAACGATTCAAGATATTGTGCAAAATGAATTTTCTCACGATTACCAAATCGCATGGACGGATTTGAGTTATCAGGAAAAACAAAATAGCGGACAAATCATCATGATGATGATTCTTGCGATAGCGTTTGCGTATTTGTTCTTGACCGCGCAATATGAAAGTTGGACAACGCCGATTTCCGTAATGTTATCGGTGGCAACAGCAACATTGGGCGGTTTAATTGCGTTGAAAATTTTAGGGCGATCGCTTGACATTTATTGTCAATTGGGGCTTCTTATGTTGATTGGTTTGACCGCAAAGACGGCGATTTTGATGGTAGAATACTCGAAGCAGTTACGCGACGACGGAATGTCGCTTTACGAGGCGGCAATCGGCGGAATGCGAGTTCGTTTTCGCGCGGTAATGATGACGGCGTTGTCGTTTGTGATCGGCGTTTATCCGATGGTGATTGCCACCGGTGCAGGAGCCGCGAGTCGGCGTTCTATCGGCGTAACAACATTTTGGGGAATGATCGCTGCAACGATTGTCGGTATGATGCTCATTCCCGGCTTATACGTTTTGACTCGTTCCATGTCGGAAGCAACCAAACGCCTCTGCGGTTTCAAACTCCCAGAAAATCAGAACGTAGAACAAGAGTAAGTCATTGTGCGCAAAATAAGATTACTTGAAAAGTAATTGATTTGAGGGAACTTTTAAAAACCTTATTTTCAACAAATGCGACCGTTGAAAATAAGGACTTACGAATGCTTGAGGGGAGGTTTTTAGAAGTTCCCTTGAGATTTTTAATTTATTATACTGGAGTTATGAGAGCTGAAATCATAACAAATATTTCGGACAAATCCAAATCCCTTTTGCCAACTTTTTCTGATGAGCGTTCCCGACGTCTTTGGGCAGCCGCTGATGTGCAGTCGCTTGGGCGCGGCGGTTTGAATGCCGTCCGCGTTGCTACGGGTATGGATTAATACTGCTGGTGCAAATCTTTATTTATTTTTTTGATGTTTGTGTTTGATGGAAAAGTTTTCGGTGTTCTTTTAAGGGCGGGTATTTGTTATCTCTTCGTTTTTTTTGTCGTGGTTCGTTAGGGCGCGTTTGTTTTTTTGTTTTTGCCAAGTATACCTCCTCCCACTTGAAAATTTGGTTTTCATTCTCAAAGGGACATTAGGAACAGAAGAGATTTTGGGGACATGATGGACGATATCTCTTGTCTCAAAGCCGAAATCTGCAGCGGGATGGGGATTCACTGCCGAGTTTTTGCTCGCGCGACGTTGTCAAGCGGATAACAGCATCGTGTTCGCGCTGCAACGCGTCCGCAATTTGCGAATCGCTCGCCCCTCTCAACGCGAGTCTCTCTGGGGGAAAACCGCCGCTCGCCCCTCTCAACGCGAGTTTCGCTGGGGGCAAACCGCCGCTCGCCCCCGGGAATGAGAGTCTCCCGCGGGGGAATGAGAGTCTCTCGCGGGGGAATGAGACTCTCTCGCGGGGGGGAAAATCGCTATTAGAGAGTAGCGAATCGCTCGCAAGGACAGCCCGCCCCGATTCCCTTGTCGGAATAATTCACATATTCCATACTGTAAACTATTCCTGCTGCCAAGGAAATTGCGGCAACATCTCGCATTTTTGGGAAACCGTATTCGTCTTTTTGATCGCTCGGTTGAGGAGAAACTGCTTGATTCGCAAGCGAATCGTGCATGTCAAATATCGTGCCGTCAACAAGGAAAACATTGCGGCGACCAAGATACAATGTATTCGCAGGCGTCGCCGATTCCGCACGACGAGCAAGTAAACGCAAAAACGAAAATGGAACATTTTCGTTTCTCTTGCTTTTGGCAGTCGAGTAGTTTCCCGCGTTAAACGACAACGGAAATTCTGTTGCATAAGCCACAAGCAAATCTTGCGTCCGCTTCGCCGCAACCTGAAACGAACGTTCCGCCCCCGTCGAAAGCTTTTGCAGCAAGGGCATTAAAGAGGTGATTTGAGGCGTGTCAATGGTATTGGGGTTGTTGCCGAAACTGCAATTGTTATCTTTGAGAGACTGGTTAATATCGTTCAACGATAAAAAGGAACGACAGTGGGCTTCCATTTGCTCGACAGACGCCGCGTGATTCAAAAAACTACCGAGAACCGCAAATCAGGCAAGATCAATTTTTTGCCAATTGATTCAAATAACAAAAGCCGTTTTGTAAAAAATAAAAAAACGATGGTAGGGAAGGTACGCAAATAAAGATTTGCGCAAGCAGTATTGGGGCATGTCCGAAAGCCGTTCGGATGTTTCCCGAATTATTTAGTCATCTCTGAAAAAACATCTTTAATGCTATAGTAACGTCTTGTTCTTTTCCAAATGTGTGTTATAATTTGCAATATTATTTATTGTTTCTCTTGTTTTTTATTAAAAACCTTGCAA
>JAIRYX010000166.1 GCA_031267635.1 Planctomycetaceae bacterium | reverse complement strand
ATAAGCAGGAAGCTTTAGATCACTAAAACAAACCCAAAGCAGGTAAAATATAATTTTGGGTATTGGCAAAAATATTACACACTTTGTGCCGATCAACTCAGCAACAACATGCGCAAAGTTACGAGCTTGTCGGATACCCTCAAAAGTATTTCGAATATTTTCAAAAAAAATTCCCTAAAATTCCAACATTCCTATTGACGATCTCAATTTGTCTGCACATAATAAGTAGTAAGAATAACTTATCGAATGGCGAAATCACTGTGATTTTTGTCAGCTCATTTCAAAAAACTAAAATGAAGGAGTTTCAGCGATGAAAAAGCTAAACAAAGCGTTTGATTTTCTCGAATTGTGTCAAAATATACCAGGGGGGGGGGGTACATAAAATGGTTTACATACCATGTTTTACGTGCAATTTCACTCTTGTTTGCCCGTGTTGTTGCGTGTGTTTCTGCCCGATTTGGCAAACGATCTTCTGTCCGTCGAGCGTTTACGCTGGTCGAATTACTCGTGGTGATTGCAATCATCGGAATTTTGATCGCGCTTCTGTTGCCCGCAGTTCAAGCCGCGCGAGAAGCGGCAAGGAGAATGCAGTGCAGTAACAATCTCAAACAAATGGGGTTGGCGGTTCACAACTTTCACGATACCTACAACGGGTGTCCGCCTTACCATCTCGAAGCCGCCCGCGCGGGAACATTTTGTTTCCTGTTCAGTTTTTCGGAACAGCAACAGCTTTGGGAAATGATTGTCAACGCCAAAGATAACACGGCAGATAAAGGGCTGAACGTGAATCTTTACGGCAATTGGTGGCAAAACCAGTTGACCGACGCCGAAAGAAAAGCGTTTGGATCGGTCAGTTGGATGAAATGTCCGACACGCCGAACCGGCGCCGCTATCGCCAAAGGAACCGATCAACCCGGACCGCAGGGCGATTACGCAGTCGTGGTGTATGTTGTTGACCAAACTATTGCAACAGGAAAAACGACGAGCGCTATCAGTCCCACCTATTGGTGGGAATATCTTCGCGATCGAAGTTATTTCGGCACATCCCATACCCCATCGCAATATTTCCGCGGTCCTTGGGTTTTGCCGAACATTGAAGGAAGCGACCGTAACAAATGGACTCCTGCCAACTCGTTTGCATCTTGGCTGGACGGTACATCTAACCAAATTATCATCGGCGAAAAACATATCCCGTCAAATGCGTTAGGCGAATGTTCTATCGGTTCTGGAACAACTGATAGAGTCTTTATCGCTGATTGCTCCTACATGAATACAGATCAGAAGCTTTGGGGAGCTATGCAACGTGTTGTCAAACGATATCCCGATACGGCAAATTTATTGACGACGGATACTAAATTTCGCTCTGAAGGAAGAGACAACAATCCGGATTGGCGTCCTAATGACGGTTATGGTTTCGGAAGTTATCATTCCGGAACGGTTCAATTTTTGCTCGGCGACGGTTCGGTTCAGGCAATTTCCTCAACAGTAACTGAGGATATTTTGTTCATGCTCTCCGATACCAAAGACGGCGGCGTTGCGTCGGTTCCGTAAAAACGTTAAGCGTTGTTAATTGGTTAGGGACACGAGAGACATAAAGAACGTGAGGGACAAAGAACCAGTTCTTATTGTCTCTTATGTTCCCTTTCCCAAAAAAGAATTGTAACTATTCAGTCGCTCAGTGCGGATTTATTTGGTTGGGGCGACGGAATAGTTACAAACAATTTTAAAAAACTTTAACCATAAAATAAAAACTATGAAAATAAAATGTTACATCGTGTTACTCATCATGCTTACTTCTGCATGTTTTTCTGGATGCGGCGAAAGAGTGAGCGTTTCAGGAACGGTAAGTTTTCCCGATGGTTCGCCGTTGACGCAGGGCTTCGTCGTTTTTGAAAATGGCGGCAATCAAGCGTCAGGCATAATCAATGAAACCGGACATTACCAAATGGGAGAAAACGGAAACTCCAACGGAATTACGCCGGGCGAATATAAAGTCCGTGTGATTTCAGAAAGCGGCGGCGGAAGCGACGGCACACCGTTTGTCCGTTATATCGCCGACAAATACGACAACACGAACACATCCGGTCTCGTTTGCGAAGTCAAAGGTAAAACAGAATTTAATATCACTGTCGAAAAATCGACGAAAAAATAAAAAGCGGTAACAATTTACCAGATTGTTACTGGTGATACTCCTCACACTTGACATTTCGGTTTTTATCAAAAAAGGGACTTTGGGAACATGATGAACAATCAACACTGTCTTAAAAGTCGCAATTTCAAGTGTTGGGAGTGTGCCACTAGCAGAGACAATTGAAACATTAAAAAGAACTTCTTGTATGATTATCTATACGGGTGTAGATAGTTATATAAGAAATTCTCTTACGTCATGTTTTTCAACAGAGCGTAACCGAGAATATTTTTTCGGGACGTAATTTCGCCGGACATGTCGTCTTGTTCTATCACGCGGCAATATGTCCCGAACATCGCGTCGCAAGAATCGGCATGTGACACGAGCAATGCCTCAAGCGACATCGGCGGTTTCGCCGCTCCCCAATCGGTAAAACGCGGATGCGAAATAATAATGTGTTCCAATTGCGTTTGAATTTCCGGATCCAACTCGACTTCACGTCCAAAATCCCGCACAAAATCGCGTCCCAAAACGGCATGACCAATCAAATCGCCTTCCGTCGTGTGATGCGCGGCGACAACATCGTAACGCAACTCGCGGATTTTTCCGACGTCGTGCAGAATCGCTCCGGCAATGACAAGCGGTTTGGAAAGCCGCGTTTTCAGTTCAGGATAATTTGTTAAATACAAATCCGCGAGAAAAACCGCAGTGCGCGTTACCATGAGCGTGTGTTCGAGCAGTCCGCCGAAAAAAACGTGATGATGATTCCGCGCTGCCGCTGTGTCGAGAATCGCGTCTCGGTTTTGCTTAAAAATCTGCACAATCAGCTGATACAATTTTCCTTTGCCGCAATGCGTTTTTGCCAGTGTGAGAATTTCGTCATACATTGCTTCGGACGAAAACCGCGACGATGGACGGCATTGATTCGCGTCAAAACCGTCCGCTTGATCCGCATCCGTTACCGGACGGATTTTGCGGATTTCAAGTTGCGGACCATATTGCGTATTGCGGTAAATCGCGCGAAGTTTATAAAATTCGCCGACTTCCCAATTTTGCTTACAATCCTCGAACAACGGCGCATCCGCCCAAATCGGAAACCGGACTTCCCGAACCGCATCCCGAAAATTCACGCGAATATACGGCTTGCCGTCGCGCGTTGTCAATAACTCTTTTTCGGCGAGAAGGACAAAGACGTCGCATTCCTGCCCTGTTTCTATTTGGGAAAGCGGAATAATTGAAATTTGCGGCTTGCTCATAAATAAAAGAGAAAGAAAAGGAAAGAATAGACAGAATAAAACAACGACAACAAAACATTGTAACTGAAATTTTGCCGTTTGTCACGCGAAAAGAGAAAATGCGTCAATGAACTTTTGGGGATGGGATTCCAATCAAATCCCAAATTTTTTGTGCGTCTTCTTCGTCCATCCGAATCGTATATTTTTGAGTTGTTGAGCCGAGATCGGAAAGATAAACAAACGTGTTCGGCGTATTGAGTCGCAAATAAAGCCGCGACCGATCCATCCTTTCCTCTCCCGCCAGTTTCCACGTAATGACAAAATCACAGGATGAAATATCAAACGAGGACAAAGAAGCGTCGCTTTTATTAAGTTCCAATAAGGAAAAAAGTGTTTCGCGGGTATTGGAATCGGTAATAATAATAGGTTTGGACGCCCCCAAAACATTTTCGCCAACCTCAGATTGTGCCACCACCGCCAAACCTTTGACTTGATTCGGCGACGGAATCAATACAGGCGGTGCGGAGGCACAACCGGAAAAATTGATAAATGAAAAGAAAAACAATATTAAAAAAGTGATTTGTAAGCGAAACGGCATGGGATAACAACCATATTTATTAAATTGAAATTCAGCACAATCGTTATTATCGTCAAGAGTTTTATTTTTCTGTGGCTTTTATTGAATAAAACTAAATTTCCTTGATATTTTTCTTAAATATTCTGAAAAAATTCTAGTATGCTAAAAAATTTTCTTGCAAGAGGATAATGTTGTTCTAAAATTGTAATGAAATTTCTCGCAAGATTTATCAGAATATGTAAGAATAAGAAATTATGAAAGAGTTTGTTAAGTATTTTATTGTTGGTACATTCGCTGCGCTGCTGGATTTTTTTACATTTTCGTTTTTGACCGTCGGATTAGATATCCATTATTTGATTGCTAATGTTATTTCCACTTGTTTAGCGCTCATTTTTAGCTATTATTTTACTTGTACACTTGTTTTTCGTCAGAAAAAAATCAATGCCCGCCGTGATTTCTTACCGTTTGCGGTGATCGGTTTTATCGGACTTGGGTTGCAAAATATTATGCTCTACGCATTGATTGACCTAAAATTGGCTTTCGAAGCAGTCAAACTTATCGTGTGGGTGACAAATGTGCCGATTGATACGCCGGCGTATGTGCAACCGCTTTCCAAAATTTTCGTAATCGGCGTGATTTTTTTGTGGAATTTTTTTATGAGAAAATATCTTGTTTTCAAAAGAGCGGAACAACAAGAAATTATCCGTTGTCAGGAACAGGAATAATCGAATTTCACGGTTAAAAATTATCACGTTTCATTAAACAGGAAAACTATTGATGCAAAATGTTATCATATTCGGTGCAGGACCGGCAGGACTTGCCGCAGGTTACGAACTCGTAAAAAACGGAATCCAGCCAACGTTGTTCGAGAAAGACGAACAAGTCGGCGGAATCAGTAAGACGATTCAATATCATGGAAATTATTTTGATTTGGGCGGACATCGTTTTTTTACGAAATTAAACGACGTCAATCAACTTTGGCAGGAAGTGTTAGGCGATAAATTTCTCAAACGTCCGCGACAGAGCCGAATTTATTACAAGAACAAATTTTTCAATTACCCATTGACGGCGATGAATGCACTGATGGGCGTTGGTTTTGTTGATACCGCGAGAATTTTGTTGAGTTACGCTAACACAAAAATATTTCCAAACAAAGAAGAAATAACATTCGAGCAATGGGTTTCCAACCGGTTTGGCAAGCGGTTGTTTTCGATTTTTTTCAAAACTTATACCGAAAAAGTTTGGGGGATTCCGTGTTCGGAAATTCAAGCGGAATGGGCGGCGCAGCGAATTAAAGGACTTTCGTTGTATCAAGCTGTCGTCAACGCTTTGTTTAAGCCGAAAGGAAATAAGATTACAACGCTTATCGACGAATTTGATTATCCCGAATATGGTCCGGGAATGATGTACAACGACATGAGGCAAAAAATTGAAGAACGCGGCGGAAAAGTCGAGTTGCATGAAAAAACGGCGGAAGTATTTCACGACGGTTCGCGGGTTACATCGGTTCGTATCGAAAATGAAAACGGAGAATCGCGAAGAATCGAAGGAAGCGATTTTTTGTCGAGCATTCCAATTACGGAATTAGTAACAATCATGTCGCCGTCCGCGCCGGAAGCGGTGTTGAACGCGGCGAAATCGCTGAAATACCGAAGTTTAATCACGGTGGATATTACGGTCGATCAAAAGCAACTTTTCACGGACAACTGGATTTACATTCATTCGCCGGAAGTGAAATTGGGACGGATTCAGAACTTTAAGAATTGGAGTCCGTCAATGGTTGCCGATCCCAATAAATCAACGCTCGGTTTGGAGTATTTCTGCAATGAAAACGATGATTTTTGGAATCTGGGCGACAGCAAAATATTTGAATTAGCGGCGGACGAAGTTGCGAAGATCAAAATTTGCAAACGAGAAAAGATTGAAGATTTTGTTGTAGTTCGCGTTCCGAAAGCGTATCCGGTTTATGATATGAACTACCCGAAACATATCGCAACGATTCGAAAATATCTTGCCGGTTTCGCAAATTTGCAGCCGATTGGGCGTTATGGAATGTTCAAGTATAATAACATGGATCACTCAATTCAAACGGGCTTATACGCCGCGCGGAACATTCTTTCGGGAAAACAAACGTTCGACGTCTGGAACGTCAACACCGACGACGAATACCATGAGGAAAAGAAGGAATAAAAATCACGGCTTGCGAACAAATTTCGTTTATTGGATGAGAAAGGGCGGCAATAATAAAGCATTTCGGGTACGGATAACGATGCAGCTACCCAGTGCGGATTTACTTGGCTTGAGCGACTGAAGAGTTACAAAACACTGAATAGTTACAAAACAAGGATTTACAGCAAAAGAGATTGCAACCCTTGACACGCTATCTTATCTTGACAAGGCGGTAATCATCGCATAAAAACCGTCGATTTTCGACGAAGACTCCCTCTTCAATCAATCGCAGTCGCAGTCAATATTTTGGCGAGGGATAGCGAGTCGTTTATCGTATGGGAGGCAGGTTGCGCGAGGTGCGTTTGATGTTGTTCCGCTTGTTCGTCTTGCATGATGTTTTTCTTTCTCTGTGCCGGAAACATGCTCATCGCCTTGGTCATTGACGTCTGTCCATGCCCTGTTTGCATTCGCCGTCAGCCGATGAGAGCCGCTCGGTAGCGGAAACGAGACACTCAGGAGCGGGAGAAATTCGTTTCCCTCAATGCCATTCGTAGAAGGCGGCGAGCCGCTCGCGGAGGGCGGCGAATCGCGCGCAAAGAGTAGCAAATCGCTCGTAAAGAGTAGCGAATCTCCCGCGAAAAGGAATGCGAGTCGCGTTGGGAGAAATGAGTCAATCGGAAGCAGAAACGAGTCGCTCCCGAAGAAAAATTCGCCGCTCGCCCCCAGGAGCGAAAGTCTCGCCCCCAGGAGCGGAAGTCTCGCCCCCAGGAGCGGAAGTCTCGCCCCCAGGAGCGGAAGTCTCGCCCCCAGGAGCGAAGGTCTCGCTCCCAGGGGCGAATCGCTCATAAAGGGTAGCGAATCTCTCGCGAGCGTTCGTGGAAGTTTTACGTTAGTCGTTATATATTAAGGAGTTATGTCGAAAATTCAAACGCTTGGAAAGATTAGCTACTCGGAGAGGTCGGAAATCCAGACGCTCGGAAAGATTAGGTATTTAGAGAAGATTCAGCTAGTCCCGCTTCGCAAGAGATGCGCCGCCTTCTACGGAACTTCCGTCCTGCTCGGAGCGGAAACTTTATTGCATAAGTGATGAATCAAGCGACATCGCAGGCGGCAAGTCTCTCACGGAGGGGAATGCAAGTCGCGTCGTGGGCGGCGGGTTTCTCGCGGAGGGAAACGCAAGTCGCGTTGAAGGCGGCGAGTCTCTCGCGGAGTTCTACGGAAGTTCCATTGAGGGCGGCGAGCGATTCTGCACATACAATCTCTCTTTCGCGTTCGCCACGGAAACAATCAACGGAGGATACCCTCACTCGCCTTGGTCAAGGGCGTCTATGCTCTGTTTGCATTCGCCGTCGGTCGGCGCGAGCGTGCCGTTCCTATCGACAATCGTTTCGCTGAAAAAAGAGGACGACTGTCGCAACCACGCCTTCCGCCGCATGTCGTCGATCTTGTCTTGCACCGCATCGATCTTGTCTTACAAAACGTTGATCTTACCTTGCAAAGCGTTGATCTTGTTTTGCAAAGCGTTGATCTTGTTTTGCAAAGCGTTGATCTTGTCTTGCAAAGCGTCGATCTTGTCTTGCAAAGCGTCGATCTTGTCTTACAAAACGTTGATCTTACCTTGCAAAGCGTTGATCTTGTTTTGCACCGCATTGATCTTGTGTCGCAAAGCATTGATCTTATCTTGCAAAGCATTGATCTTATCTTGCAAAGCGTTGATCTTGTCTTGCACCGCATCGATCTTGTCTTGCAAAGCGTTGATCTTATCTTGCAAAGCGTTGATCTGCGTCGCTGCGTACCGTCTGCAAAAATCGCCCGCCGTTGTTGGGGCGGGAATCGAGTGGGGCTGGAGCAGGTCGAGATGCGTCGGATCATTTGACTGTTTCTTTGACGAACGCGAATCGACGGTCTTCGATCTGCTCGCCCGCCGTCCCGCCGCACCAAAAGTGATAGGCGATATTCAGCACGTAATCCGATTCGTAAGACGGCAACTTCAATTTCAAAACCGGCGTCTGTGCCCGATCAGTCCGAGAATCTATTGCCCTCTTGCGATTTTCGAGCAATCCGTGTAATCGCTTTTTCATCTGCAACAGCGCTGAAAAACAAGCAGGAGACTGCTGCTTTCCCCTTATTGGCATACGAGGCATTCGCTGGATTGAGGGGGAGAGATTCCTCAAATGTCAAATTTATAGGTCTTTTACGTTGAAAAATGCCAAGTGAAATTGCGTGACTTTGTACTAGCTCTTCTTCGCGGCTTTACACACGATTCGCGTGAAAAAAGCTACGTCCTAAAGCAACATTTTTTATTCTTCCAACGCCACACCGCCATTTTTCGCGTCTTCTTCGAGTAAGCCGACGATGGCGACGCCGTGTTGATTGGCAAAATCAATCGCTTCCTGTTGTCCGACGAAGATGGAACGGTTGGCTTCGATGGCAAAGACTTTGCCGCCAGCCAACGCAATGTTTTGGAGCGTTTGCATTCCAAAACAAGGAAGATCAAACCGCATGTCTTGTTGCGGTTTGGCGACTTTAACAACCGTAAAACCTTGACAAAGCCGACCGGAACGCAAGATGCATTCGTCCGTTCCTTCAAGCGCTTCGACCGCGACGACCGAGCGGTCTTTGATCGTGATCGTTTGACCAATATCAAGCCGTCCCATCTCTTTAGCGACATTCCATCCGAATTGAATGTCTTTCCATTGTGCCGCCGTCGGCGCAATGCGTGTTATCTGTTTCCGTTTCACAAGCAACTCCGGCGCAAGGTCTGTTCCCGGCAATAATTTAATTCCATATCGTTCAAACGCTTCCACACACGTCAGCAACAACGAATCCACCGTATTTTCCCTCGTGCGGAAAATGAAATGCGGGGCAAACAAACGAATCGTATAGAAGTCGGGCAAATACCGCCAGATAAGCCATGACCGATGAAACTGACGTTTGACAATCCCGCCCGCCATCACCGCTTCGGTTACGCGACTTTTCCGAAAACAGCGAACGGCTTTCCCGAATTGTCCAAACCCCATCCAATGAAACGAATGGCAATCTTCCACGATTTTTGAGTCGCACTGGTCGCGCACGCCGAGACAATGGACTTCGTAATTTTTCTGCCGCAATGATTTCGCTAACAAAAGAGGATAATCGCCATAGCCCGCAATGATTCCAACACGTTTCATGATTTTTATAGCGATTAAATCGCTTTACTTGCGACTCGAAAAGTATTTGTATGCGATGAGACGACATTGCTTTCGATACAAACTGTTTTCTTCAACAGTTCACGAACGCATTCGACATTTAAATGATGTCCCGAACGATACGCCGTAAATTCGCCAACCCAATCGCACGCACCGAGTGAAAAATCACCAACCATGTCCAGTGTTTTGTGTCGGGCGCACTCGTCGGCGTAAAGCAACGTGTTATCTATCGGTTGTTGATTTTCGTCAAAAACCAGCACGTCGTGCGGTGAAACACGGCTACACAACCCTGCAGCAAGAAGTTGCTCCGCTTCTTTTTTCGTCAAAAAAGTTCGACACGACATCAACTGCAAAATAAAGTTTTCAGGATTGACAATAAATCGGTAGCTCTGTTGTGGGATCGCGTTATTGTCGCCGTAATCGAGATGATAAACAAAAGTTGTCCGACCATTGTAAGACGGTTTGGCTTCAATCCAATGCTCGTCATCGCCAACCCGTAGCGTCTTATATACAATACGTTTCTGCCGAATTGCTGATTGCGTGATAATTCCCGCTTTGAGAATCGCGGCGGTAAATGCTTGACTGGAGCCGTCCATCCCCGGCATTTCCGGTGCGTTGACGCGAATTTCACAATTATCAATTTCCAAACCGTGCAATGCAGCGAGAAGATGTTCGACCATATCGACTTGAGCGTCATCGGTTGCAAGCGAAGTTTGACGCGGCTTGATTATTTGAAAATTCGGCGAAACCGGAATAATTGGCAAGCCCGGTAAATCAATGCGAACAAAAAACAATCCGGCATTAGCGTGCGCCGGATGAAATTCCACACGAATATCTTGTCCCGTCCAAAAGCCAAAACCTTCCACGACCGCAGTTTGAGCGAGAGTGTGTTGCATTCTAACCATTTCGGACATAAGCGTTTATGGAAATTATTTTTGAGGGGAGACAAACAAACTATTCAGATGACAGTCTATATAGTTTACCTGATTTTTCTGCTTTTGTAAAGCATACTTTATCATGAGAATCAATACAAAATTTACCGACAAAAACCGAATTTTTTTCTGGATTGATAAAAAAACTCCCCCAACATCTGAATGTGTGGAAGAGTTTACGTATCCTAAAACAACGCTTGCACAAAACGAAACGGTTTTCGACGGATTCGTTAATTACGAGCAGGTATACCCGGTTGTGCCAACATTTCACTATTTCCAATTCCTTGACGCTGGAACAATTCTAATTTTCGTTTTGCGAAATCCACTTTTTCCAGTTGCGGATACAGACCATTAACCATTTGTTCAATGACAGAAGTAATATCATAATACGGGTTATACCACAAAACCGTATTGTTGTCTTGCCGAGCAAGTTGTATTTCCAACGCTTGTTCACTGGGTGTTGTGGCGAGAAATTGAGACGATTGTTGAGGCGGCAACACTGTCATCGGACGAACATAATTAAGCACTACTAAAAAATTGTTCTTTTTCGCAAAAGAATCAATACACGCTTGGATGTCTTTGAATGCTTTGTGTTGATTTTTGATGGATTGAATCCGCACTTCTTCCATCGCACTAGCGGCTTCCCGCTTTAAGTCCGATTCGGATTTCATAAGTTCGTCGCGTTTTGCCATGTGAGGCGCGGTTCCTGTGGCCAAACCGTTAAGTTCCTGACTTAGCGCTTGTAATTTTTCCTGTTTCGTACGAAAGTTTTTTTCTTTCACCTGATTTGCAGCAAGCAACTGCCTAGTTTTTGCGTCTAATTCAGGGTGAACTGACATAAGGTATTCAATATCCACAATGGCAACTGGGTTTGTTGGTTGTTGCGGAGTAGGTTGCGCAGGCACTCCCGGCGTGTTAGTAGCTTGATTTCCAGCCGTAGGTGTACCTGGTTGAGTAGTGGGTCTTGTTTGTGCCGTAACGTTTGAGGCAACAAGACCTAATGCAAACATGCTTAAAGTGAGAAGACTTAATAAAGTCCGTTTCATTTTCAATCTCCTGTAACGTTTGAATTTTGTGTTCTTAAATTGGGGGGAGCAATTGTGAAAACCGTATTTTTCTTTTTTTATTCGATTTTCGTTGCGGGAACAAAACTGTCCAAAATCCGGCATATTATCCGTAACGCCGGAAAATTCTTTCATGAGTTGCCGATTTTATTATTACAGACCCCTTTTTCTGAATAATTAGCAATGTCGTAATTTTGCCTTTTTTTTATTTTCGGGTAAATAGCAATTAACATTGAATTTTTATTTTTTTAGAAAAATTTTTCTCGTTGATTGGTTGTGTGTTAGGTTAGCGAAAATAAACAAACTGCCCTTTAGGAAATTTCTAAAAACCCTACTTTCAACAAATTCTACCATTGAAAAATAAGGACTTGCTGATATTAGGAAGAGTTTTTTAGAAGTTCCCTTTATGATCATTCATAAAAATATTCATAACTATTCAGCCGCTCCAACCAAGTAAATCCGCACTGGGCATCTGAATAGTTATCCGAAAAATTTTACTATTGCAGCCCTTAATTTATCAAGTTTCCCTTAGTAGCCGACATAGCCTTCCCCAAACGCGCCCTTATGTTTTAGATCATGGATTGTTATCAAACCAAATGGAACGAAAAATAAGGGAATAAGGGCGCAATGTTGGCGCGATTCGGGCTATTAAGGAAAAAAGGGGGGAGTTGATAAATAAGGGCGGCAATAATCATATGTTCCGGTACCATTGACGGTAACTATTCCGTTGTCTTGTATGGATTTATTTGGGCTGAGCGGCTGAATCGTTACGTTTCCTGAAATTGTTAATCGCTCATGCGTAACATGAGATGTTAATTCTCCTGTATTAGTTTATGGTCATTTAACCGATAATTGATAACGACCATTCAACTCGTCTCAAAACCGAAAGTTCAAAATGAGGCGGGAATAAGATAATGTACGTTTGGGGAGACGGCAAGATTAGTGGGGTAACCAATCCAATGGGACAACTTGCTCGTACTGGTTTCTCTGGCGGCGAAATTGTATAACAACTAACAGGTCCATCAATTGTATTACCGTTGTTTAAAATTGATTTTCCCTCCACCATTAGGATTTGGGAAGGGTTCGCGCCGTATGTAAAAAAATCCAAACAAATATAGGAAGGAAAAAAAATAAAAAAAGAATCCGGCTCGAAAAAACTCAATGACTTTGGAAGTCGCGATAAGACATCGTTAAAAGAACGCCCATTAAACCAATCTGGATCTTCCGGTAATCTATCGAAACCGAAGCAGAAAGAAGGTTGTTGTCTTGAACTAGTGGCAAATTTCAATGCGGGCAACGCTATTAAACTGCTCACAATTCCCAACTTCAAAAAAGTGCGGCGTGAAAAAACTTTCGACAAAGCCCCTGTTACCGATTTGGATTTTAAACAGTTTTTTTCATTATTCATTGCTCCTTCGCATACCGTAGCCGGTATGGGCGGTAGGCTTCGCCCCTGAACAACCGCTTCACGTTGTTGCGATTCCATAACCAGCTCCATGAATTTTAAAACAGCTTGAATATAAAATCGACCGAATTCGAATAAAATTAATTTTAGAAATTACCTTGCGCAAGTCTATCTAATAAAATCAGCATCAATTCGATAAATCAATTCACCCGGTTTCGGATTCCGGTCAACATGCAAAATTCCGCCGATACCAACAAGCGAATTGCGGTACGAGGTTGTCAAACCGCCAGTCAATCTTACGCGGACAAATTCTGTTTTTGAAGGTTTTGGCGGGGCGAATCTGCTTCGTTCTGGGGTTGCGCCGATCAAAAATTCGGTAACGTTATCGATGTTGCGTGTTGGCTGCATGAAGCCTTCGATGAATATACGCGAGGTATTTTGTTGGGTTGATTCGGCAAGGAGCAAAACTTCTGGATCAATTTGACCTGTACGCGGGTCTTCCGCTAAAAATTCAAAACCAACTTCGCGATAACCTATTAGGAATTTCTAAAAACCCTACCTTCAACAAATTTTATCATTGAAAAATAAGGACTTACTAACCTCTGGGGGATGTTTTTAGAAGTTCCCTATTGAAATTTCGTATGAGCTAACGTAATATTGATAGTAAAGACCGCCAATTGCAAAAACAACACAAAGAGCAACTCCCGCACTTGACATCCCTAATCCGCTAAGTCTCCGTGCATAAATAATCTATCAAAAGAGTCCTTGCCCATTCCCAGCAAACATGGTATAATTCTTACATGCAAAACGATATTGTAAGCAA
>JAIRYX010000304.1 GCA_031267635.1 Planctomycetaceae bacterium | reverse complement strand
TGGGACTTGTAGTGGCGATCAAACATGTTCCAATCAATAAGATGTGCGAGCTGGATGATCTCGTGCGTTGCGTAAAGGAAATCGTCGAGACGGCGATTGAACATTTCGGACTGACCGGACTTTTGAGAATCGGGACGTGGATGCATGTTGAGTATATTTTGACCAAAATTGCAAGATTTTTAATAAAAAACAACGAGAAACGACAAATAACGTTGCAAATTATAACACACCTTGGGAGAAGGACAAGACGTTACTATAGCATTAAAGATGTTTTTCAGAGATGACTATCTACTACGCACCGGATTGGCGTAAAGTCAAAATCCGCGAAATCAAATCGGACATCAACGAAAAAGGCGATGGTTACGCTTGGGATTTTATGGACGCTCCGTTGGATGTTGACGGCGACGGCTTGTTGGACGTGGTAACACTTTCGTGGCACGGGCAAAGTATTGAGTGGTTGAAAAACCCCGGCAAAGACGGCGTTTTATGGGAAACTTTTCTTGTCGAAAAGAACGGCAACTACGAATGCGGCGACATTCACGATGTGAACGGCGACGGTATTGCGAAAGAGATTGTCCCGCACACCCAAACGACACATTGGTTTGCCCTCGAAAAAAATAAAGACGGCAAACAAGGACTCGTTAAACATACGGTGAGTTCTGAAAAATACGGAATCGGCGTCGGCGACGTCAACGGCGACGGCAGACCGGATTTTCTGCGTCCGACGGCGTGGTTTGAAGCACCGGCAAAACCGGACGGCGAATGGATACGTCATGCTTGGTCGTTGGGCGGACTGAACGGAAAAACAGAACACACTCCGCAAATACTTGTTTACGATGTCAACGGCGACGGGCGAAACGATGTGATTACAAGTTCCGCTCATCGCTACGGTATTTTCTGGTATGAACAGCTTGGAGGAAAAAGATCAGTGGAAACAACACGTTATTGATCAATCTTGGACGCAGGCGCATTCGTTGGCGTTAGTTGATCTTGACGGCGACGGTCAACCGGAGTTGGTTACGGGCAAGCGTTTCCGCGCCCACAACAGCGGCGATCCCGAAGCAAACGCCCCGCCCTGCGTCTATTGGTACAAGTTCCAACGCCAACCGGATAAAACCGTAACTTGGAAACGAAACACGATCGCGGAAAACGAAGGCGTTGGTGCGGGGATGGCGATTTACCCAATCGATATTGACGGCGACATCGACCTGATTACAACCGGAAAATACGGCGGTCCCGTAATCTTTGAAAACTTGACCAAAACAAAAACAAATTCATACAAGGCAACTGAATAGTTACAAATGTTTATTCAATATGTGTGGATTTTCTTTGTTTTCACAAGTTTTTTGGAAAAAGTTATTGGAAACGCTTGAAAAGTTGTTGGAACTGTGTGATAATGGAATACAATTAAAAGCTTGGGGATTTTCCCCAGAAAAATTCAAGAGAACCGATAGAGGAGCGAATTGATGATGCGAAAGTTTTCTACCCTATACGCCGTTTTATTTTTGAGTGTTTCAGTTTCCGTTCTTTGTGTGGCGGAAGAAGCCGGAAAATATAAAGGTCCCATTGATCTTATTCCGTCGCCGGACGGAAAAGTTTTGTATGTTTTGAATCAAGACGCGGCGGAAATCGCAGTGGTTTCTGTTGCGGAAAAAAACGTGACCCAAACGTTTCCCGTTCCGGCATACCCAAATGGATTCGCAGTGACGGCGGATGGAACCATTGCCGCTGTAACATGCGGTAACGATTTCGGCAAAGTCGTCCTCGTGAATCTTGCCGATGGAAAGCAAATTGCGGAAACAAAAACCGATCACACGCCGAACGCGCCGGTTATTTCTCCCGACGGCAAACGTCTTTATGTTGCAAACCGTTTCAGCAAAAATAAACCGATTCAGGAATACGAGTTCCCATCACTGAAACCGTTGCGTCAGTTTAGCGCGGTGCGCGAACCGATTACAGCGGCAATTACGCCGGACGGCAAAACGCTTTTTGTCGGAAATTTTCTCCCGAATGATCCCGGTACATCGTTTGACGCAAGTAGCGAAATCACTTACATTGATTTAGCATCCGGCGAGGTGAAAACGATTCGTTTGCCGAACGGCATCACCGATTTGCACAATCTTTGTATTTCGCCCGACGGAAAATACGTATTTGCCGTTAGTATTTTGG
Source organism: Planctomycetaceae bacterium (assembly GCA_031267635.1). Lineage (GTDB taxonomy): Bacteria > Planctomycetota > Planctomycetia > Pirellulales > Thermoguttaceae > WRMR01. Next base: position 8,709 of record JAIRYX010000304.1, on the reverse strand, counting down.
CGCGTTACACGTTGCCGACAACGCAAATTGAACGTGGCTGGATGAACACCGCCGCACTTACAATTGTTGACGTGCAAAACAAAAGTTTTGTCAATTCCGTGTTGCTTGACGATGTGGATTTCGGTGCGGCGAATCCTTGGGCGATTAAGCCGTCGGCTGATGGTCAGAAGTTGTACATTGCTGTTGCGGGAACGCATGAGCTTTGCATTGTTGATGTTCCGCCGATGCTTGAAAAATTGTCCAAACTGCCGGATACGATTGAAGAAGCAAAATCGCTCGGTATTTATGATGATCGCGGAACGTATTCGTCGTCAATTAAATCTGCAGTGCCGAATGATCTCGCGTTTTTAGTCGGTTTGAAAAAACGAGTCCGCCTACCGGGACGCGCGCCTCGCTCTGTGGCAGTTATTGGGACCGACGTTTATCTTGGCGCGTATTACAGCGATACGGTGGATGTTGTGGATACTGTCGCGTTGGGACGACCGCGCGTTTCGACAATCGCTGTCGGACCGACTCCGGTTTTGACTTCCGCAAGAAGAGGCGAATTAGCATGGCACGATGCAAGTTATTGTATGCAGCAATGGCAAAGCTGTGCCAGTTGCCATCCCGATCTTCGTTCCGACGGCTTGAACTGGGACTTGATGAACGACGGCATGGGAAATCCGAAAAGCGCGAAATCCATGATATTTGCGGAAGAAGTAAAGCCAGCGATGTGGCGTGGTGTGCGACCGGATGCTTATTACGCAATCCGAACAGGATTCAATTACATTTTGTTCTCTGTACCAAATGAAGAAATTTGCAAAGATATTGAAGCCGCGTTTCAGGAATTGAGACCGATTAACAGTCCGTATCTTGCCAACGGTCAATTAAGTGAGGCGGCGAAACGCGGCAAGGCGATTTTCGACAGCGAAGCCATTGGTTGTTATAAATGCCATCCGGCGGCGACGTATTATTCCGACGGTAAATTGCACAACGTCAACTCGGTCGGACAGTTGGACAAAAGCGATGAATATCCTATCGATTCCGGCAAGGACAAATACAATGGACGTTTTGTTACGCCGCAACTTACCGAAGTCTGGCGAACCGCTCCTTATTTGCATGACGGACGCTACGTCAACATGCGCGACGTGTTCCTCGACGGTAAACATGGTAACACGGTTGGCAACGTTGACGGATTAACCGAAAAACAGGTCGATGATTTGGTCGAGTATGTTTTGTCGTTGTAAAAAAAATAATTTGTTTTTGAGAGAGACGTAAATTATCGCGTCTCTTTTTTTATGCTTTGAAGTAGATAACTATTCAGTTACTCAAACCCAATAAATCCGTACACTGTAGAGAGCTTCTTGTATATAAGTGAACTTCTAAAAACCTCTTCCTAATATCAGCAAGTCCTTATTTTTCAATGGTAGAATTTGTTGAAAGTGAGGTTTTTAGAAGTTCTCATAAGGTATTTTACGTTGAAAAATGTCAAGTGAAATTGCGTGACTTTGTACTATTTATCGTTTTCCTCTTCGAGCATTTCTTTATCGTCTTCGTAAAATTTATTTTCAAAGAGCGTTATCAATTCTTTTTGGAGAGTTTCCGCATTTTCGCCGAGTACCGACAATGTGAGAACCTCGCCTTGCGCCGCGCCGAGTGCAAGAAGGTCAAGAACACTTCGGCAATCCGCCGTGTAACCGCTGGATTTGCGAGTAAGCGATGCGGAACAATTTTTGTAAGATTCCAGCTTTTTAAAAATCAACAATGCCACGCGGGTGTGCATTCCCGCGCAGTTCATTACTTCAAGATCGCAAACGAGCGTCATCCCGTCCGTACTCATGCTGTTGTTCCTCCGGTTTTCGACGCAAAAAAATTGTTACACGCAGAATCCAAAGTGTTTTTCAAATGCCGCAATCAATATTTTGCGGAATGACATTTCGGTTATTTTCCGAACGCATTGTCATCCGCTTCTTGCAACAATTGTTTCACGTCTTCCTGATCTTTTGCCTGTTTCAAAAAACGGCAGAATGTTTCATCGCGCAACTGGCGCGTGATATGTTCTAAAGCCCGAAGGTGTTCGCCGGGACGATCCGGCGGCGAAACAAGAAGGAAGAAAAGATAAACCTTTTCACAATCAAGACTATCGAAATCAATTCCCGCAGAACTGATCGCGACCGTTCCGACCAACCGATCCACGCTGGAGTGCTTGGTATGAGGAACAGCGATTCCTCTTCCGATACCGGTTGAGCCAAGTTCTTCACGCCGAATAATGGCTTTGACAATTCCCTCGTATTCATCTTCTTTCACTCCGCCAGCGTCAAGAATAGACTGCGTCATTTCACGGATTACGCCTTCTTTCGTGTCGGCTTGAATTTCAGTACGAATCGCGTCGATTAGGATAAAATCGGCAAATTTCATTTACCAAGCTCCTTTAGATACTTCAAGTTAGGTAACAGACATAAAGTTGTATTTCAGTGATAACCGGACGCAAAAAAGCGGCAATTCTTTGGGATGATTCTTTCCATCATTTTCTAATACCGCTTTTTCTACGTTCCAGACAAAAAGGAAACCACATTACTTGTCATTTTTTCATCGTCTCCTAATCTTCTATTGTAATCAGATGTCAGGAACTGACAAGGACTTTTAACAAATTCCTCGACATTCTCTTTCACAAGAGGAAAAAAATTTCTGATTATTTCGGGAGGGACGTCAAATTATGAAACACTAAATCGAATAATTAGGAGAAATAGATAAAATACATTGTTAGATTCATTATGTTACAGGAAAATAATGAATTTTTATGTATTCAAAAATCATTTTCGATATGGCGACCAAGTCGGGAATTCGGAATTTTCAGGCGGATTATTCAACGAATTATTTATCGGAGAACTGCCTATTGTACCGGCAGTTTGCTGAATCGGCGAAGGATAATAATTGGGGCGATGTAAAATAGATTGATTTTGTAGTATCGGCGGAGTATCTTCTGGAGAATTAGGCGGCGGCAAAGAGTTTTCGTATGGTAAAGCATCTTGTTGATTAAAACTTGGAACAGATTTGGGATTTGTTCGCAACGACGGCAAAGAATCTGAAGAATTTCTATTGCGATAATTGAGAGAATTTTCTTCTAACTGTTTTCGTAACGAATCGTTTTCTTGACGTGTCAACTCCAGTTCATACTGCGCAATACCTAACGCCTGATCAAGTTGCAGGTTTTCCTGAATTAACATCGCTTCATCGACCTTCCGTTGATAGCGATGAGTACATCCTGCCAACAAAATCAACGTCAAAAAAACAGTCAATAAGAGAGGCGAAATCCGTTTCGTTCTCATTTTTATACTTATGAGTGCTTCAAAAACTTACTTTTAACCACAGAGGACTGAAAATTTGTTATGAAATTTCAAGATAAACCTTTGTTGACCAAATTGCATACGATTCAGTCGATCAAACCCCATAAATCCGTACTGGGTAACTGAATAGTTATCAAATTACTACAAAAGTTTTCTAAAAAACGCTGTGTTACAGCGAACTCTGTGATTATTTGAAATATCTTTTAATCTTTTTTCGGTGGTAGCGTGACCGACGTAATTACTTTGTCAATCAGATGATAATCACGGGCTTCTTCTGCCGACATAAACCGGTCGCGGTTTGTGTCGCGTTCAATTATGGATAAATCTTGCCCCGTGTGTTCGACTAACAGTTGATTCAATTTTCCTTTTGTCTTAGAAAATTCTTCGGCGTGAATCAAAATTTCCTCCGCTGTTCCTTCCATTCCACCAAGCGGCTGGTGAATCATCACCCGAGAATTAGGCAACGCAAAACGCTTTCCATTCGCTCCAGCAGTCAGAAGCATCGCTCCCATTGACGCGCATTGCCCGATACAATAGGTTGCCACATCACAACTTATGTATTGCATTGTATCGTAAATCGCCAACCCCGCCGTCACACTTCCGCCCGGTGAGTTAATGTACAAATGCACGTCAGCATTTGGATCGTCGGAGTGAAGAAACAAAAGCTGGGCGACAATCGCATTTGCTACGCTGTCGTCAACTTGCGTTCCCAAAAAAATGATTCGGTCTTTGAGCAAGCGACTGTAAATATCCATCACCCGTTCTTCTCGGCCGTTCTTTTCAATCACATAAGGAATCAAAGTCATTGCGCTATTTTATCTATTTTAATGTTAAATGAAATTTTTTATTGATGGAAACTTCTAAAAGTATTCTTTTACCATGAAGAATCTATAAAAAATATAAAATTTTAATTTTATATTTCAAAGCACATTTATACTATTTTGCACAGCTAGAACTTACACTTTTGTTTCGTCAATAAACGGCATGAATAATTAGGAGCTTTTCAACGAGAATAAATGGTGGTTTCGTACCGTGTAAAGTATAAACAATCTTTATGAAACTTCGTGGGTGATAATAAGGAGTTTTAGCGTACCTATGTGCAGTTATTTGTAACAAACATGGCGTTTGATTTATTCCGTTTTTTCGTCCGACGCTACCGACTGTTTTTGTAAAATGTCGTCCACAATGCCGTATTCTTTTGCGTCGTAAGCACTTAAATAATAATCGCGGTCAGTGTCTTGCGCGATTTGTTCAGGCGTTTTGCTGGTGTGTTGTGCCAAGATTTCATTGAGCATTGCGCGGTCTTTTAAAATTTGATCTGCCTGGATCTGAATATCGGAGATTTGACCGCTGACGCCGCCCCAGGGTTGATGAATCATCACTTTCGCATGCGTAAGCGCGTAACGTTTTCCTTTTGTACCGCCCGCAAGCAAAATCGCCCCGCCGCTCGCCGCCATTCCGACGCAATATGTTGCTACCGGACAACTTAAAATTTGCATTGTATCGTAAATCGCCAACGTTGCCGTCACACTTCCGCCGGGGGAGTTGATGTAAAAATGAATATCTTTCCGCCGGTTTTCACTTTGCAAATAGAGCAATTTCATTACCAACTCATTGGCGTTACCGGTTTCAATCGCTCCCTGAAGAAAAATAATACGATTTTCAAGCAACAAATCGCCCAACGTCATTGAGCGTTGACGCTGATAATCGTGGTAACTGTTTTGTGAATCCATGAATGTCGGTTTGGTAATTTCATGAGGATACATAAATTTTGTCCTGAATTTATTGTCGAAATAGAAAATTCGAATATCGTAAATGGTGTATATTATGCTTATTTTTTCAAAAATAAAAATCACAAATTTGAAACAGCCATATTATCTTCGATTTTGGAGAAAATATCAAGGTCACTTTGCAGAATTTTTCTGTTTATTTTACATTTTGGGAAGGGATTGATTTATCAAATACTGCAACTATTCAGTTGCCCAACTCAAGAGAACTTCTAAAAATCTCTTCCCAACATCAGCAAGTCCTTATTTTTCAATGGTAGAAGTTTGTTGAAAGTGGGGTTTTTAGAAGTTCCCTCAAATAAATCCGCACAGAACAACATACTTACCCCGAAAGACTCTACTACGAAGTTCCTCAATTCCCCTTGATATGAAAAATGTCAAGTGAAATTGCGTAACTTGGTACTGCCATTGCAGCCCTTATTTTTTAGAGGATGGATTATTATCAAAATTAAACGAAAAATAAAGGAATTTAAGACATATAATAAGGACACGTAATATTGGCGCGATATTCGGGGCTACTAAGGGAATTTTATAAATAAGGGCGGCAATAGTAATATTTTCCGGCAAAATGGACTGTAGTTACCCAGTTACCGTGCGGATTGATTTGGCTTGAGTAACGGAATAGTGACAGTATCGTATAAATCACCCCCAAAAAAAATATGCAATAAGCAGGAGATTTTCAAGTATGACGACTAGATAATTCTGTGTGCAGTTGAACAATTTCATTTACAATCTACTTTTTGCGTGTTATACTCACATATATTGAATATTCTAAAAACTTTTTTAACCATAAAGGAATTGTATGAAGTTTCAATATAAACCTTATTCCTTAAAAATCCGTTGTTCCTTGTGAATTTTGTGGTGAATTTTTAGAAGTTCCTTGATTGAAAATTCCGACGTTATTTCCTCAAAACATCATTTTTTCAAAATGCCCGTTGCCCCCTTGACACGATTGCGTTCTCAAGTCGTTTGCCCGCATTGCTGGCATGTTTTTTCACCGGATCAGACGCTTTGGATTTCGGAGTCGCCCGATTTGCTCGGCGATAGCCGACTCGGCGAAATGGCGCAGCAGCGTTTTTTGCCAAGCCGTTTCGATCTCAAAGCAAACGCATTGGATGCGGAAGGTTTTTCCTGCACGAAACTTGCGTGTCCGCATTGTCATCTGATGATTCCGCGAGCATTGTTTGAGATGCCGCTCTTTTTTATGTCGATTGTCGGCGCACCGGCTGCCGGAAAATCGTATTTTCTCGCGTCAATGTCATGGCGGCTTCGTAAAACTCTGCCGCGCTATTTTCAATACAATATCTCCGACACGTCGCCGGAAATGAATCATCGTTTGCAACGTTACGAGTCGCAGCAATTTTTTGAAACCGGCATGAATCAGCTTGTGGCAATTGAAAAGACTGAAGTTTACGGCGAAAACAATAACACTGTTATTTTGAACGGTCAAGAAATCGCGTATCCGCAGCCGTTTTTGTTTTCGCTCACGCCGACCCATAAACATCCGCGTTACTCCCATCGTGAAACGCTTTGTCAGATTTTGTGTCTTTACGATAACGCCGGGGAAAGTTATTTGCCGGGCGAAGACAAAGCGATGTTGCCGTTGACGTATCATTTATCTCGGTCGCGTGCGATTCTGTTTTTGTACGATCCGACACAAGATCCGCGATTTCGCAGAGTCTGCCGCGGCAAAACGCACGACCCGCAAATGGTGGATGAAACGCAAGAAAACAACAGCGTCCGACGCTCGCAAATTCGTCAGGAATTAATATTATCGGAAATGATTTTGCGAGTGCGGACACATCTTGGTATCGAAAGCGACTCGCAGGAAAACGCGCCGCCGCTTGTGGTCGTCATCACGAAAGCGGATGCATGGGCGCATCTTTTGCAAGATTCCAAATCGGAAAAAGTGAAATTTATACCGCCTTGGCGTCCGGTGGCGTCGTTTGTGGAAACCAACGATTCGCATTGTGCGCTGGACATTCCGGCGATTGAAAAAATGTCATCCCGATGCCGCCGTTTATTATTGAAACTTGTGCCGGAATTTGTTGGCACAGCAGAACAATTGAGCCGCGACGTGACTTATGTACCGGTCAGCGCGACAGGAATCGCGCCGTCGGTTGATCCGGTAACCGGTGCGCTCGGTTTCAAACCAGACAGCATTCACCCGTATTGGGTGGAAGTCCCCGTACTTTACACCCTCGCCAAACAAACAACCGGCATGATTCCACTTCTGCAAAAACGGGAAGGCATGTAGATTGTCATGCGTTTTTATGAGAGAAAATAAAAATATAAACGGTCGAGTTGCGTCTTCAACTTTAATTATTTGACTTACAGGAACTTCTAAAAACCTCATTTACAACAAATGTGACCATTGGAAAATAAGGGCTTACGAATATTTGGGAGAGGTTTTTAGAAATTCCCTTATGTTATACTCATTGCACTTGAGTTTTCTGTTTTACGAATGGAGATTAAACTGGAGTTTACGGTATAACGACGCCAGTGAAAACCGAAATTTCAAGTGCAAAAAGTATACGCAGAGTCTAAATTCAGTCTGAATATGGCTCTCTCGCTTACAACGTTCATAAGCTGGTATTTTTGTGTTGCCATTGTCGCACTCTTTCCAATAGAAAAATTTTTGGTCATTTCGTTGTTGGGGGCTAATATTTGAAAATGCAATAGAAAACTATGGCATCAGCTTCCCAAACCCAATAAATCTGCACTGGACAATTGTAGAGCTAAAACGGAAGTTCCTTTTCAATCAAACAAGAGTTTCCACTGTAAGTTATTGATACTTTATACTCCTTGCACTTGAGTTTTCGGTTTTATGAATGGGGATCAAACCGTATTTTACGGTATAACGACACCAATGAAAACCGAAATTTCAAGTGCAAGAAGTATAGTATTTACGTAAAATTTTTGTTTTTGATTTGTTGGCTACACTTTTTAGTTTTGTTTTGGTGTTTTGATTTGATTTTTGCAGGGAGGATTTCAGGGATTGGGATGTTGGCAAGTGTCAGGAGTTGTTCGATTTCTTTGCGAGGTTTGGGAACATAAAGGGCCGGGATGTTGCCGTCGAGTTGGATTTCAACAGTGCATAGCGTTTTCAATAACTCAATTCCTTCCTCAACAGTCATGTCCAATGTGTTCCAATATTCCCGCAACTTTTGTATTAACAAGTACGATAACATCACAACGAAAACCTGTCCGCGTGTTCGATCTTGTTTTCGCACATAGATAGTCATCTCTGAAAAAACATCTTTAATACTATAGTAACGTCTTGTCCTTCTCCCAATGTGTGTTATAATTTGCAACGTTATTTGTCGTTTCTCGTTGTTTTTTATTAAAAACCTTGCAATTTTTATCAAAATAGGTTAGAAATGCGTCACACTTTATCCCCCCAGCAATCCGGTCAGTCCGAAATGTTCAATCGCCGTCTCGACGATTTTCTCTACGAAACGCACGAGATCATTAAGCTCGCACATTATGTTGATTGGAACATGTTTGATCGCCACTACGATTCACAATATCATCCCGACCACGGAGCGCCGGCTTTGCCGACACGTCGCATGGTTTCACTTCTGTTTCTCAAATAG
>JAIRYX010000298.1 GCA_031267635.1 Planctomycetaceae bacterium | reverse complement strand
AAATGCCCAAGTGAAATTGCGTGACTTTGTACTGTTTAGTTACCCAAATAAATCCGCACGGCAACGAGTAACTACAGTCAAATTTTCCGGGAAATATTATTATTGCCGCCCTTATTTATAGATTTCCCTTAGTAACCCAAATTGCCCTCCAACTCCAACTATGCGCCCTTATTCCCTTATTGTTCATGCAATTGTTTTGGGGTAATAATCCATTATCTAAAACATAAAGGCGCGTTTAGGAGCTTTGTTGGCTACTAAGGGAAATCTATAAATAAGGGCGGCAATGGTAAAACCGTTCGGGTAACGATGCAGTTTCCCAGTGTGGATTTATTTGGCTGGGGAAACGGACGCCGTAGTGTTCTATCGCGTTTACAAATATTGTCCAAGACGTCTTGCAAATTCAAAAATTAACGGCAAAATAGATTAGGAAGATGACAAATCGTTATCGTGTCGATAATGCGGTATGTCACATTAGCAGATAACAGAAGAAGGAAATATCAAATGACCTTGTTTCAACAAAAATTCCTACGTTCTATCGTTTTGCCGATTTTTGCGACGGTTTGGTTTTACGGAATTGACACGGCGGCGGCTTGTACGAATGTTCTTGTTACCAAAGGCGCGTCGGCGGACGGCTCGGTGATGATTACTTACACGGCGGATTCCGCAGGATTCTACGCGACGCTGACGCTTTTGCCGGCGCAAGATTATAAAGCGGGAGAAGTTATTAACATTTCCGACAAAGGAAACATTCCGCAAGTACCGCATACTTATCAAGTATTGGGAAGTTGCGGACAGGGAATCATGAACGAGTTTCAGCTTGCGATGACCGAAACGACATTCGGCGGACGTGAAGAACTGCACAATCCCGACGGCATGATTAAATATCCGCTTTTGATGACGCTCGGATTGCAACGAGCGAAGACCGCGCGGGAAGCGATTTTCGTGATGACACAGCTTGCCGAAGAATACGGTTACGGCGATGAAGGCGAATCCATTTCAATTGCCGACAAAGACGAAGTGTGGATACTGGAAATCCTTGGACTCGGTAAAGATCGCAAAGGCGCTGTTTGGGTTGCCAAACGTGTGCCGGACGGCGAAATTTCGTGTCACGCAAATCAGGCGCGTATTGGCGAAGTTCCGTTGAACGATTCGGTAAATTGTCTGTACTCGAAAAACGTCATTGAATTTGCCGTCGAAAAAGGATATTACGATTCTAATTCCAGCGAGCCGTTTCATTTTGCCAACGCCTACGCTCCTGCCGACGCGAAGGCGAAACGAGTTTGCGAATCTCGCGTTTGGAGCGTGTTTCGGCGTGCCGCGCCATCGCTGAATTTGTCGGCGGATTATCATCGCGGCGTTGCCGGCGCGAAACCTTATCCTTGGTCAATTCGTCCCGATCATAAATTGACGCCTGCGGATGTGATGGCTCTCAAACGCGACCACTTTGAAGGAACGGAATTTGATATGACTCAAGGGATCGACGCGGGAGAATACGGCTTGCCGCGCCGTTGGCGACCGCTCTACTGGAAACTCAATGAAAACGATACGAAAGAATATTCGTGGGAACGCCCGATTGCTACGCAGCAAACGGGATTTTCGGTTGTAACACAGTCACGAAATTGGCTTCCCGACCCGGTCGGCGGCGTGGTTTGGTATGGCGTTGACGATTCATATTTGACCTGTTATTTTCCGCTGTATTGCCAAATTGATAAACTTCCCGAATCGCACACGGTTGGTTCTATCAATCGTTTTTCGAAAGATTCCGCGTGGTGGATATTCAATCTCGTTTCCAATTACGCGAATCTCAAATACTCGTATATGACGCCGGAAATCCGTGCGGTTCAGCAGGAGCTGGAAACGAATTTTTTTGCGTTACAACCGGCAGTCGAGAAAACGGCGGTTGAGCTTTTCAAAACGAATCCGAACACGATGCAAACGTATTTGACGGACTACTCGGTTATGCAGGCGGAAAAAGTAACGCAACGATGGCAAGAGCTGGCGAATCATCTCATCACGAAGTACAACGACGGTTATGTGCGTGCGGACGACGGAAGTTATCCGAATGTCGGTTATTCGAAAGAATGGCTGGAACGAGTGGTGCGCGAGCGTCCGAATCAATTTTTATTGCCCGATGAAAAACCACAAAACACGGAACAGCCGCAAACGCAAAATCCGCAACCAATGTCGCAACTTAATCCACCGCAAAAATCGGTAACAACAGCGGTTGATGCGACGTCCGAAAAAGCGGCGGCGTATTTTCAAAAACAGGAAATTACTGTTTGGCGTACGCAAGTTGCGGCAGCATTGCAGCGTTTTGAGTCGGCAAATAAACGTTTTCCTGATTCGTCGGAAGAATTTCATCAAAAGATTATTATTGATAACAAAATCATTCTGCCGGAATTAAAAGACGGTTTTGTTTATACGTATGATACGGAAACGCATCAGTTGTTTATTGTATCGCAATAAGTAGAAACAATTGCTCTCGCTTTCATTATGACGCATCGGCAATACGGTCTCTTGTTTTTGTTTCTTGCAATCATTGCTTTCGTTTGGGCGGTGATAGGACATTATATCGTCGTTCGCGCAGCGGCGGTTTGGCTTGCGGTTTCGTGTTTCTGGACAGCGGCGGCGTTTGTTTTGCATTCTCCTGAAATGGTGCTTGGCAAAAAGCAAAACCGAATATGTTTTCTTCCGTTTGTCATGATCAATGCTCCGTTTTTGTTGGCGTATTGGCTGGTGTGGACTTTTCGACATCTTCTTTTGCGGCATGAACCGGTGCATCATATTCATGAAACCGAGATTTCTATTTCTTGTTGGCCCCCGTTTCATGTCGCGATTGAGGATTATGATTTTGTCATCGACGTAACCGCCGAAATGCCGAAATTTTATCGGACGCAAACGACTCCTATTAACAAAATATCGCAAAATCAGAATCAGCATCCGTTGCCGAAATATATCAGTCTGCCGAATCTTGACGGCGTACCGTTGGATCGTTTGGAATTACCATCAGAAATTTGTCGCGGAATGAGAATTTTAGTTCATTGCGCTCAGGGACGCGGACGCAGTGCGGTGATGGCGTGTTTGTTACTTGTAAAATTGCAATACGCCGAAACCGGCGAAGAAGCGTTTCAAATGCTTAAAGCGGCGCGTTCTAAAGTTCACGTTTCACGTTATCAAATGAGACAGATTAAAAAACTGTAACCGTTCGCGGCATTGTTTGCTCTCGCTTTTTCAGGAACAATTGGGACTCTGGGGACTTCCGGAACAGAATAAAGTTTCTGAAACAATTTCTGAATCTGAATCCCCAAAATCCCTCATCTCCCTTTTGCTCGCCGGAACCTCATTGAGAGTTGAGATCATTCGGCTTTTTCTTTACATCTTTTACTAACTCACGTTACGCAGACGCTCAAAAATCAAAAAACGACCCTTCAAAGTCCCTGACGTCCCTCAAGTCCCTTGGAGCGAGCGTCCGAAAACAAAAAGATTATTCCCCGAGCCGCTCCGTAAAGACCGCGAGAGTTTCCGCTCAGGTTGCGAGAGTTTCCGCTTAGGCTACGAGAGCTTCCGCTCAGGTTGCGAGAGCTTCGGAACATGTTCCGGCGGTTTCGGATCGGACGCCGGATTCATTGGTTTAAATGCTTTCAGAGATTGACTTTATAACAACGGCGTCAGTTAATAAGTCGATTACCCTGTTCAATAAGACATGACTATTTTACATGAGGTATTAAAACATTTGTAACTATTGAGTAGAGAGGACGGTTTTTGATTGGAATATACCAAAATGTCGCCTGCCCTCACTCAAAACCATGACTCTACCGAATAGTTACGAATCTCGGACGATTATCTACAGCCAAACCCTTACCGTGGAATAATATTTTATACACTGTCGGTGTACAACGCTATTTCACCTAGAGTGCCAAAAACGTCTAAAAAGCCCCGTAAGTCCCTCCCAAAAATGTGAAATAAGCAGCGATTTTAGTCATTCTTTGGTCTCAAAACAGCTCAATAATCAGAAAATTTGACTTTACTTTTCGCAAAAATTTCAGAAATTTTGATTATTTATTAAGGTAGTCAAGAATAATAATCTATTTTACAACATAAAATCTGTTCGGAAATGCTGATAAGCGAATGTTTTGTTTCCGATTCTGTTGTTGACAGAGATTTAACAACCATAAAACAGGCATTACTCAATGACTACACAGGCACGAGTTCTGGTGATTGACGATTCTATTTTGGTTCGTCAGATACTTTCTCAGGGGTTACAAGAAGACCCGGAGATTACGGTGGTGGGAACAGCCGCCGATCCCTATGCGGCACGCGACGCCATTTCCGTCCTCAAGCCGAATGTTCTGACGCTTGATGTGGAAATGCCGAAAATGGACGGCGTGGAATTTTTGAGGAAAATGATGCCGCAATGTCCGATTCCAGTTGTTATGGTCAGCAGTTTGACCGAACGCGGACAAAAAATCACAATGGATGCGCTTGACGCTGGCGCCGTTGATTTTGTGGCAAAACCGAGAGCGCAGATTGCTTCCGGCTTGTCGCAAATGATGAAAGAATTGCAGGAAAAGGTCAAAGCCGCGTCTCATGCCAATGTGTCGCAATGGCGAAACCGGAGTTATCAGCCGGTTCAGAAACCGCCGATTTCGCAAGGCGTTCAGGGAATCATTTCCAAACGAATCATCGCCATCGGCGCATCGACCGGCGGAACGGAAGCTCTGAAAGAAGTGTTGGTCACTTTCACGCCCGACATGCCCGGAACCGTTGTCGTGCAGCACATGCCCGCCGGTTTTACAAAAATGTTTTCGGAACGGCTTAACGGTCTTTGTAGCGCGACTGTCAAAGAAGCGGCGCACGGCGATATGGTTTGCGACGGACATATTTATGTCGCGCAAGGCGGAAAGCAACTCGAAGTTGTCCGCATAGGACAAGGTTACGGGATTCGTGTTTTTGACGCGGGATTAGTTTGCGGTCATCGTCCGTCGGTGGAAGTGATGATGCAGTCGGTCGCTAAAAACGTTGGGAAAAACGCGGTTGCTGCAATGTTGACCGGAATGGGCGGCGACGGGGCGATGGGAATGCGAGCGATGCGCGACGCAGGCGCGCGATGTATCGCGCAGGATGAAGCGTCGTGCGTCGTGTTTGGGATGCCGAAAAAAGCCCTCGAAAGCGGCGGTGCGGAACGTGCCGTTCCTCTAAAAGATATTACGCGCACTTTGAAGAGTTTGCTACATTGAGGAAAAAGGTTGCCGGTTACAGAGACTAGGATTGGCGTTCAATGCTTTGGCGTATTGAAGACATTCCCTAGAAATCTGAAAACTGACGCCTGAACGCCTTCCCTTACGGAGATTTTCATGCTGACAGAAACAACGGGAACAAGCGGAAAACTGATGCTCGGAATCGGGTGTCTTGGAGCGACTGTCACGGAAGGAGGAGTCATTAAAACAATGGCGCTCGGTTCGTGCGTCGCTGTCATGATTCTCGATAAACGAACACGCTGCATTGCGATGGATCATGTGGCTCTCCCCGATTCGTCGGTTTCGCCGGATCGCGCGAAGCAGTTGCCGGGATATTTTGCCGATACAGGAATCCCCGCGCTTTTTCGGGAGATTCAACGTGTTGCCGGAAGTATGTCGCGTCCTAACGATCTGATTATCAAACTTGCAGGCGGCGCGAATATCGCCGATCCGACAAACACGTTCAATATCGGCAAGCGAAACGCGCTGGCAATTAAGAAAATTTTATGGCAGCACGGCATGGGACCTGTCGCGGAAGACCTCGGCGGCTTTCACAGCCGAACTGTCGCTGTATTCCGCGACGCTGGAAAAATCGTACTTTCGTGTCCCGGAAAAGCGGACTGGCTGCTTTGAGAAGGAAAATTCGACCAACAAATAGTAATGAGACAGGACGGTAAAAAGATGAAAAAAATAGTGATTGTCGATGATTCCGCGTTAGCCAGAATGTTTATCCGGCGGTGTCTTGAAATTGCCGGAATGGGCGGTTCGGAATTTTACGAAGCCGGCGATGGCAGCGAAGCGCTACAACAGCTCAAAAACGTATCCGCCGATATGTTGGTTACGGATTTAACGATGCCGAATATGAACGGAATTGAGCTACTCAAACGAATTTCGGCAAGTCCGCGATTTTCGGGAATGCCGGTTCTCGTCGTCACCAGCGCGGGAAGCGAAGAGCAGAGGAAAGAATTGTACAAATTCGGCGCAACGAGGATATTATCAAAACCTATCAGCCCGCCGATGCTCGTGGAAGCAATTCAAGAAATATTTGGAACGAATGCGGAAACATAAAAGAAGTCTTTTTCTATCGGCATTTTATTCCTAATGGAACAGTTCCTATTTAAACCTTTTTCTCAACAAGATAAAACAACCATTAACTTTTAAGAGGTCGCCATGCACCATCAACAATATGGTCAACTACTTTTGAACGCGATTCGTGAAACGTTGGAAACAATGGCGTTTG
The DNA here is from genome assembly GCA_031267635.1 of Planctomycetaceae bacterium. Taxonomy (GTDB): domain Bacteria; phylum Planctomycetota; class Planctomycetia; order Pirellulales; family Thermoguttaceae; genus WRMR01. The sequence goes on along the minus strand of JAIRYX010000298.1, from coordinate 3,611 downwards.
CCGAAGTCGTTCCGTATTCGATAACGGTCGATAATAAATTGATCAGCGAGGAAATGTTGTCTTCGTCTTCGGCAGGCGGCGAAATTTCATCGCCGCAAATGTCCGGTGATTCCAACGCCAACGGCTGGGGTTCAATGCCTTTCGTTTCTGATTCCGGTTCTGATTCCGCCGAGACCGACACATGGGGAAATGTTGCGGGAAACGTTGCAGGGGACGGCTCGGCAGATAATCCGGAGCATAGAGCCGCTGACAATGCGGCAGCAGCAAACAATATACCTGCAAACAACAACGTATCTGCAAACAACAACGTATCTGCAAACGACGATGTATCTGCGGACAATGGCTGGACAAATGACGTTTTACCGGTTGATGTGCCGACGGAATGCTCGCCGGTCAGCGACATGATGTGGGCGAATCCGCTTGACGCTTGGGGCGAAAATGTGGCAATTCCGATTCCTGATGAAATTCCCGCTCCGCAACAGCAACCGCTCAATTTTGATCAACTGATAAACGAGCAGGACGATTGGTGCTGGTCGTGCTTGAAAGTTAATTCGCCGGAGTTGGATAGAATTTGGTTTCTCGTCTCCAAAAAGCTTGCGATTCAACTCGCGCAAACAATGTACGCCGGCGACGATTTTCAGTTAGACGCGCCGGTTTTGCGAGATATTATCGCCGAGCTGACCAACGTATTAGGCGGTCGTCTGATGTTGTTGCTGGAAGAGGTTATCGGTAAATTCACGTTAGAAGTCCCACAAACCGGCGCCGGACGTCCCGAACTCCCCGACAGCACAAATGTCGAATCGGTCTTATGCAAGGTGTTAGTGGACGGTTCTTACCCGGTGATCGGCGTGATCTGTTTCCGCGAAGATGCTCATCAAAAACAAACTGCGGCGGCTCATGAACAAGCCGGTTGAAAAAAAGCGATTTCCCCTTAAACCGGCTGTTTCAAGCTAATCATCACGATTTTCAAGGGGGATAGGGAGAGATTACTTCTGTTTTTTTCCTTCTTTTAATGACTACTGCTAATGATTCAACTCCGGCAAGCCGATACCGAATATAGTGAATTTATCAAAAAATTTTATGTGTTTTTTGTTGCGCAGGATGCGAAACGGGTTTTTTGGTAGAATATTCGGCAGGCGGCAAAATGCTGGCCGTCACGTAAAAATTTAGGAAAAGATAATTTTCTGGTAGGAGCAAGAAAATGCAAGTCAAAGTTTATACGCCTCGAATCGTCGAGATTGCGAGTGAATATCTTCCTGCTCTGGCGAAACGTGCTGCGGATAGTCTTGGCGAGCGAGCGGGTGAAGTCTCGGCGACACGTGGGCACCTTGTGCGTCAGGCAGTCCAAGACGGATTGTTGCGGGAATTTGATGATTTAATCGGTGAAGACGGAACCGTTGATTTGGTTTGTGATCCCGGTATGGAAATCCCGTTGGAACTCGACAACCGAACCCTGACACTCACCGAACTTCTCGAAGCGCTGCACTACAAACGAAGCTGGTCGGATATGAAAGCTGCATAGTTTTTATGAATAAGTCAAGGTTGAAAAGCCGTCTTACATTGTTTCACAAACAGCCAGAGCCATGAAAAATAGCTCAAACCTCTCTTTATGTTAAAATAAAAGAGAGGTTTTTGCTTTAGTGCTTAAAACAACTCTGTTTTGCTTTTCTTATCTGGAATTTCCTGAACATATTTCGGAACAGCATAACCGGGTAATTTTGTTTGAAGTTCGGAAATCAATTTTAAGCCGTTTGCTATCAATATTTCAAAATGTGCTGCTCCTTGAACACGATCAAGCTGATGGAGATAATATGGGACAACTCGGATATTTATCAGTTTGTCAAAAAGTCTCCAAAGCGTCTCGAAATTGTCGTTAATTTTCCGCAGAAGAACAGTTTGGCTTAAAACCGGAATGCCGGAATCGACAAATCTGTCAATTGCCGCAGCCACTTTCTCCGACAATTCGTTGGGGTGATTCACGTGAATAACAACGTAAACTGTTCCATTTCCATCAGTTGCTCGGTTTTTTTGTAAGATTTCGACCAATTCCGGCGTAACTCGTTCCGGCAGAAAAATTGGAAGCCGCGTGTGCAGTCTTACCCTATTCCCAGTTTTCGTCTCTTTTATATAATGGAGTATCTGTTTCAACTTGGCGTCGTCAAGCATGAGCGGGTCACCGCCGCTTAAAATCGCTTCGTGAATGTCATTTTTTTTAATTTTTTCCGTTAAATTCAGAGAATATTCGTTTTCTGAGTCGCCAGAAGTGTTTGACGGATAACTTGTTGTGAAATTTTTGGAAAAATGACGACGAAAACAAAAGCGGCAATGAGACGCGCAACGATTTGTAGCTAAAATAAGGATACGACCGGAATATTTTTGCAAATATCGTAACGGACAAAGAAAAGCTGTTTTCTTTGTTTCACTCATTTTTTCATTTTGAAAAGAATTGAAGTTCGCAACATTATTCGTTTTGTCAGCACAATTTATTTCATTGAGCGGATCGAAACTAAACCCGGAAACAATGTTCAATTCCTCATGAGTTGGAAGAATTTGTAATAATAATGGATCATCGGGATTGCCGATTTCCATGCGATTCACGAAATCGCGAGTAACATTGAGCGGATAATTTGCCGCCGCGTCGGATGAACCAAGGGACAAAGGAAGTTTAAGAATATCAAGAAGCTCCGGCAAATCGACGATATTTTGACGCAAAAGGGATCGGTAGTCGGAGGATTTGTTGGAAAATGTTGAAACGGGTATAGACATCGAAAAATAGGAAGAAAATAAAAAATTACGTTTATTTATTAAAAATCTACTAAATTGAAATCAGGAACAAGTCTTATGGCAAGCTACAACACCAGCGATTTTCGTAAAGGTCTCAAAGTTCAAATTGAAGGCGACCCGTATATTATGGTCGAGTGCAATTTTGTCAAGCCCGGCAAAGGGCAGGCGCTTTATAAGTGTAAACTGCGTAATCTACTAAAAAGTACAATTCTTGACCGGACTTACAAAAGCGGCGATTCCCTCGACGTCGCAGATATTGAGGAAATTGACGCGACATTTTTATACTCGCAAGGAACGCAGTACATTTTCATGGACGCTCAAAGTTATGAGCAATACGAATTGGAAAAAGAAACGATTGACGACGCTTGGAAATATCTCAAAGAGGGCATGGCATGCAAAATGTTGTTATTTAACAACAATCCAATTGGAATGACGCCGCCGAATCATGTTGTTCTGAAAATCACTTATACCGAGCCGGGCGTGCGCGGAAACACCGCCACCAATCTGACCAAACCGGCAACTGTTGATACCGGTGCGGAATTTATTGTACCAAATTTCGTGGAAATGGGCGAATTGATTCGCATCGACACCCGCACTGGCGAATATATCGAGCGGGTTAAAGAGTGATAAATGCTGTAAAAAGCAACGAAAAATTCTTTATTCTTATCTGTGGATGTGCGAATATTCACGAAAGAAGGGGTTTGTAGAATCAAAAGTATTAACACAAGTTTTGGCAATATATATCGATTGCGTAGCATAGTCGGGGAAATTATTGTTTAGATATTTTGGTATTGCATTTTTTTTGTTTATTTTTTATTATTTCCGGT